>JASEHN010000440.1 GCA_030018715.1 Thermodesulfobacteriota bacterium
CCCGCCTGAGCTTGGGCATGGTTGAGGTTCTCCTCATGATCTTAAGAAGAAAGAAGGTGATCGGCGGTTAGATTTTCTGATGAGTAAGCTAACCGTTCTCGAACCCCCAGTTCACGCTGGCCGGAGTACCTGGCAGCGGGGGCAATAAAAGCTGGATCTTCCCCCTACCCGCTCCCGGACGATGGATAGGCCGCAGGTTTTGCAGTCTTTTCCTTCTCTTCCGTAAACCCGCAAATATTTTTGAAAGCTGCCGGTAGATCCGCTGACATTCACATAGGTGCGAACAGAAGAACCTCCAGCGCCAATGGCTTTTTTTAAGATTCGCTTCAGGCTATGGTAAAGCAAGAGGAGATTTTTTTCATCCAGCGAGTCAGCCTGCTGCCGGGGGTGAATTCCGGCCTGATGAAGGGCTTCATCGGCATAAATATTTCCCACCCCGGCCAAAAAGCGCTGATCCAGCAGCAGGGGTTTTATTGCCCGGTGTTTTAAGCGGGTGATGCGGACGAATTCTTTCGCCGGGATTTCGAAAGGTTCAGGTCCTAAATCAGCGAGCGCATCTAACCCCTCTCCCGCCTGGTTTGTTTCCAGGCAGAGCCTGCCGAATTGCCGCTGGTCAACGAAACGCAACTGATATGGATGGTTCTCAAAGGAAAAAATTACGTGAGTATGCTTCTCCGGGGGCGTAAGGGCCGGAACAAATCTCAATCTTCCAGTCATGCGTAAATGTACAAGCAAGGCCGCGCCCCCGCTCAGGCGGAGAATGATGTTTTTACCCCGCCGTTCCACGCCCAGAATTTTTTTGCCTTCCAAAGAAGAGGTAAAATTCTTCGGCGAATCCTTGAGGCATTTTTTAAGCCCCACCTCCACCTTACTAAACCTGAGGTTTAGCAATTGCTCTCGCAGGCCGCGGACGATGGTCTCGACTTCCGGTAATTCAGGCATAAAAAATCTCTACCATTAAGCCCAGGGCAGTATCATTACAATCCAGGTCGGCTGGGCCGCATTCGGTAATAAAAAACGGATGGTTAAAATGGAGTATGGGACATCTCTTTCCGTGCCCGCCGCCCGAGATAGGCCCGGATGATCAAGCTCCCGATGCCCACCAGGAAGAAGAGGCTGGCGGCAACGACCCAGTAGGCGTCCAACACCCCCTGATCGATCTTATTCACCAGCAGCGAATAAAACAGGGCGCTGGGAATTTGGGCGATGCATACCAACGGAATGAATTCCCAGTACCCCAGAATGGTGAGGCCCGCGGCGTAGCTGACCACGTCGAAGGATATCACCGGAACGAATCCGAAAAGGAGGATGATGTATCTTTCATAGCGCTTCAGGGCTGCATCCGCTGTTTCCAGGTGTACCTTATTGACCAGCCGTTGAACAACTGGCCGGCCCAGGGTTTTGGCAATGGCAAAACAGGCAATCGAACCCGCAACGGCGCTGCTCCAGGACAAAAGCATGCCCCCCGCCAGTCCGAAAGCCAGGACGTTTACCACAAAGATGGGAAAGGCGGGAAGGAAGAGAATCACGGATTGGGCAATCATCAAAAAGGCGGAGATCAGCGGCGCCCAGAAACCGTATGAGAGGATAAAGGTTTTGAGGCGGTCGATGTTTCCATGCATGGACGTCCCGTTCAGGAAGATACTGATCTTAGGCCAGTGTACTATAAGGAAAACTACCCCCCCGATGGTAATCGCCACAGAGCAGGCGATGAGAATGATGATGATAATTTTCTTCAAACTGCCCTCTCCGGCTTTTTTCCTTTCATTCCACCGCCCTTTTCCATACACATAAAATCTCCCCCAGATGGTACCCGAATTGAACCAGTTCCCAACCTTTTTTCCCTTCTTCATTAAAGACATCCTGGATGATGTCCGCCGTTTCTTTCGATGCGTCATGGAGGAGGCATTGTCCTTTGCTATCACAATAAAAGGCTGGCTCGCCAATCTCTCCTTCTTTCACCAGGTTCTTAAGATGGTACCTTTTAATCTGATATTCCCATTTTTTCATGGAACTCCCCTTTTGCCCTAATTTTCCTGGATGCTGTAAAAGACCTGCGTTCCACCAAAGACCGCTGTTTTTCCCAGCTCCTCTTCAATCCTCAGTAACTGGTTGTATTTAGCCATCCGGTCGCTGCGACTGGCCGAGCCTGTCTTAATCTGCCCTGCGTTCGTGGCCACGGCCAGGTCGGCAATAAAGGCATCTTCCGTCTCGCCGGACCGATGAGAGACAACAGCCGTGTACTTGGCCCGCTTGGCCATTTCGATGGCTTCCAGTGTCTCAGTCACCGTCCCGATCTGGTTCAGTTTGATGAGGATGGAGTTGGCCACCCCCCTTTCGATTCCTTTGCGGAAGATTTTAGGATTGGTCACGAAGATATCGTCTCCTACGATCTGCACCCGCTTTCCCAGGCGCCGGGTTAATTTCTCCCACCCTTCCCAGTCGCCTTCAGCCAGGGCATCTTCTAAGGATTTTATGGGATAGCGTTCTATCAAGTCTTCATAAAAATCGATCATCTCTTCACTGGACAATTTTCTTTCTTTACCCGTTTTGAAAACATACCCCCCGCCTTTGTAAAACCCGCTGGCCGCCGAATCCAGGGCCAAAAAAGCATCTTTGCCCGGTGTATATCCCGCAAGAGTGATTCCTTCTACGATAAGTTGCAAAGCTTCCTCATTCGACTCCAACCGCGGAGCATAACCCCCTTCATCTCCCACCGAAGTGCTTAAACCCTTTTTTTTCAGGATTTGGCGCAGGTGCTGAAAAACCTCCACCCCCATCCGCAGGGCCTCAGCAAAATTCTTTGCTCCGGCCGGAACCACCATGAACTCCTGAATGTCCAGGGCATTATCGGCATGGGCCCCCCCATTAATGAAATTCATAAGAGGAACGGGAATCTCTCTGGCTCCGGCCCCTCCTAAATAACGATAAAGAGGAACGCCCAGGGCCTGGGCCGCGGCCCGGCAGGCAGCCATGGAGACGCCCAGGATAGCATTGGCTCCGAGTCTTGCCTTGTTTTCCGTCCCATCCATCTCCAGCATCCGCCGGTCCAGGGCAACCTGGTCTGTGGCTTCCCACCCTACGATCCCTGGGGCTATGATCTTGACCACGTTCTCGACCGCTCTTTGCACCCCCTTGCCCAGGAAGCGCTTCGGGTCTCCGTCTCTTAGTTCCAGCGCCTCCCTTTCACCGGTGGAAGCTCCGGAAGGAACGGCCGCTCTTCCCTTTGCTCCGCCGGATAGATATACCTCCACTTCTATGGTCGGGTTACCGCGGGAGTCCATAATTTCCCTGGCTTTTATCTCAACGATTTTGGTCATCTGCGGCGCCTCCTTTTCTCTCTTTTCTTTTAACATGCTTTTCCAGCCATTCAATGATTTATATCAACTAACCCCGATTTGGATTTTCGCTAACAGTTTAGCGATTTGAAAAAATGGTATTAAAGCCTTTGTTGAGGGCCGGGGG
>JASEHN010000441.1 GCA_030018715.1 Thermodesulfobacteriota bacterium
TTCTTGAATAAAAAAAAGGCCAGACTCAGTCTCGCCCTTTTTTCTCCTTCTCTACGGCCTGGTAGCCGGTTTCGCCGCCTCGGCGGCGCCTTTATCCTTCTGGCGCTTCTTCCCGGCCCTGCGCTTTCTCAGGCTCCTAATTTCTTTGCCTTCGACAACCAATTCCACGATGGATACGGGTGCTCCGTCACCGGGGCGATATCCCAGTTTAACGATCCTGGTATAACCTCCACTGCGCGACTGGTAACGGGGGGAGAGAGTATCAAACAGCTTCCGAACCACATCCTCTTTGCGCACTATAGATAAAACCTGACGCCTGGCATGAAGGTCTCCGCGTTTCCCCAGCCCGATCATTTTTTCGGCCAGGGGACGAAGTTCTTTGGCTTTGGCATCCGTCGTTTTGACTTTTTCATGTTCCAGCAGGGAGGTAACCAAATTGCGCAACATGGCCCAGCGATGGCTCGTAGTCCGGCCCAATTTTCTTCCAGCAATTCGATGGCGCATCTTGACGTTCCTTTTCTATGCTTCTTTTTCCGGGGTTTCCAGTTCGGCAGGGGGCCAGTTTTCCAATTTCATTCCCAGGCTCAATCCCATCTCCGACAGAAACTCCTTGATCTCATTTAAAGACTTTCGGCCAAAATTTTTCGTCTTCAGCATTTCGGCTTCGCTCTTCTGCACCAGATCCCCGATAAACCGGATGTCGGCATTCTTCAGGCAATTGGCTGACCGTACGGAAAGTTCGAGTTCATCCACACCTTTAAAGAGGTTTTCGTTAAGTTTGGAGGCTTCTTCCACCTCGGGAGGCTTGGAAACGGCATCCCCTTCATCAAAGTTGACAAATACACTGATCTGTTCTTTGAAGATTTTGGCGGCGTAACCGATGGCCTCCCCAGGAGCGACACCTCCGTTGGTCCAGACCTCCAGAGTGAGCCGGTCATAATCCGTAATCTGACCCACCCGCGAATGGGTAACGGTGTAATTTACCTTGCGGATGGGGGAATAAAGGGCATCGATGGGAATTGTGCCGATAGGCTGCCCCTCTTCCCGGTTCCGTTCTGCGGGGACATATCCCCTGCCCCGTTTGACGGTCATCTCCATATCCAGTTCCCCGTCCTCGGAAAGGGTGGCGATGGGATGTTCCGGATTTAAAATTTGCACGTTTGGGTTTGCCTGGATATCCCGGGCTCGCACCATCCCGGGTTTGCTAACTTTCAATCGCAGGGTTTCCGGACCATCAGAGTGCAGCTTTACCAATATTTCCTTTATGCTCAGAATAATGTCAGCGACATCCTCCCGTACCCCGGGCAGGGTGGAAAATTCGTGTAGAACCCCTTTGATGCGCACAGCCGTAATGGCCGCCCCTTGAAGGGAGGAAAGCATAATTCGCCGCAAGGAATTCCCGATGGTGATACCAAACCCACGTTCCAGAGGCTCTACATGAAAACGCCCGTAAGTGGGACTCAGGGTTTCTTCTTCCGCCTCCAAGCCCTTCGCTTTAATCAGGGTTTGCCAATTTCTATGCATATGAACTCCTTGATCTCGGATTCGACTGGGATCATCGCAAGGTTATTTAGAATAAAGCTCCACAATCAGTTGTTCCTTGATGGGCATGGTTAAATCCTCACGGTTGGGTAAAGTCATTATCCGCCCCCGGAAATGATCCTTGTCCAGTTCCAGCCAGGAAGGAATCCCTCTCCGGGCCACGCCTTCTAAAGAATCCATGATTTTGGCATTCTTGCGGCTCTTCTCCCGCAACTCAATCAAATCTCCCACCTTCACCAAATAAGAGGGAATGCTTACTTTTTTCCCGTTGACGCTGAAGTGATTGTGTTGAATCAGTTGCCGGGCTTCATTCCGCGAATTGGCAAATCCCAGCCGATAAAGCATATTGTCCAAACGCCTCTCCAAAAGAATGAGAAGGTTGGTGCCGGTAATTCCTTTTTGTCTTTCCGCTTTGGCGAAAAAATTACGGAACTGTTTTTCAGCCAGGCCGTACATCCGTTTGACTTTTTGCTTTTCCCGAAGCTGAACGCCGTAACTGGAAAATTTCACCCGGGATTGGCCGTGCTGACCTGGTGGGTAACTACGCCGCTCGGCGGCGCATTTACCGGAATAACACCGGTCCCCTTTTAAATAAAGTTTCAGGTTCTCCCGCCGGCATAACCGGCAAACCGATTCAATATGTCTCGCCAAAGTGACCCTCCTCTCTCATATCGATCCTTTACCCGGGTTCACACCCGGCGTCTCTTGGGTGGTCGGCAGCCATTGTGCGGAATCGGCGTAACATCACGGATGGTGTCGATCCGAAATCCGGCAGCTTGTAAGGAACGTAAGGCGGCCTCGCGTCCCGCCCCCGGGCCCTTGACGAATACTTCAATGGTCCTCATCCCTTGTTCCATCGCTTTTTTGGCGGCCTGTTCGGCAGCCAACTGCGCGGCAAAAGGGGTGCTCTTCCGCGATCCCTTAAACCCCACACTGCCCGCACTGGCCCAGGCGATGACGTTCCCGCTCACGTCCGTGATGGTCACGATCGTATTATTAAAAGTGGACTGGATATGGGCAACCCCGGTCTGGATGTTCCGTCGTTCCCTCTTCTTCGCCCCTGAGCTCTTCACTGGCGGCATTATTCCTCCTTTATTTCCTCTTTCCGCCCATCTGGCGCCTTGGTCCTTTACGGGTGCGGGCATTGGTATGGGTGCGCTGGCCCCGCACCGGTAATGAGCGTCGATGGCGCAGGCCCCGGTAGGATCCCAGGTCCATCAAACGTTTGATGTTTACGGAAACTTCCCGTCGCAGGTCCCCTTCGATCTTCAAGTTGCTCTTGTCAATTACCTCGCGGATCTTGGCCACCTCGGCATCTGTCAGCTGGTCCGTTTTCCGTTGGCCGTCAACCTGGGCTTCTTGCAAAAGCTTGCGGGCAGTGGACCGCCCAATACCATGTATATATGTCAGAGCAATGTCCACATTCTTATTCCGGGGTAGATCAATCCCTGCTATACGCGCCACGCTTCCCTCCTTTGTTTCCCCTCTTTATCCTTGCCGCTGTTTGTGCCGGGTATTCTGGCAAATCACCCGCACCACGCCTTTTCGTTTGACTACCTTACATTTATCACAAATTCGTCGCACAGAAGCCCTTACTTTCATCCTTTGTTCCTCATTTCGCCCGGTAAATAATCCGTCCCCGGTTTAGGTCGTAAGGGGAAAGCTCCACGGTTACCTTATCGCCGGGCAATATTTTTATGAAATGCATGCGCATCTTGCCGGAAATATGCGCCAGCACGCGGTGCCCTTTCTCCAATTCCACCCTAAACATGGCGTTGGGAAGGGTTTCGACTACCGTTCCCTCGACTTCAATGGCGTCTTCTTTCGGCATGCCTGATCAATCCCCAATTATTAGTTATGCCCGTGGGCTTTGCTTGTCAACTTTGATGGCTTCGTAAAAAGTCCATCTG
>JASEHN010000014.1 GCA_030018715.1 Thermodesulfobacteriota bacterium
CTGTCCAGAGGTTTGATAACTCCTTGAAATAACTGGATTCCGGCTGGAGTTTATCCCGATGAAAATCGGGACCGGAATGACGGGGAAAGGGGCTTTCGGACTTTTTACGAGTTCATCAATTTTGATTACAGGGAATTATATGCAATTGGGCGATGGCCAATTTTAATTTAAAGACAACTCCTTTTCCCACAGTGTTCAAAAATGTGATAGTTCCCTTCCCTCCACTCCCTCTTTCATCCCCCTCCCGTCCGGGCTTCATCTATCACTGTGAATTCATCAATCTGCTTTTCCATTTGAATCATGATGTTGTTAAACACAGCTAATATCGGGGCTCGGGGGCCAGGGGGCTGAGCGCCGGCAGCATCGGCTGGGGGAAACCCTTGAAGGAAGGGAGTGGCTGGGTTTCCGCATATTGAAGCGGGGGCTCCTTCCCGCCTAATCCATGGAAAGCCGAGCGCCTCATGATGCCAAGCCCGCCGAGGCGGGACATGGCCCCCGAGTCTGAGAAAGACACCGGTAACGATAACTCTCAAACAAACTGATTCCTAAACAACAGGTTAACATGAGTCAAATGGGAAAGCCTATTCATCAATTTATTGCAAAGTGAAGGGGGCGAAGTCAACTAACAAGGCAAAAATTTAGCTTGACAACCCCCAGGTTATATGATAGTCTGCGGTTCTCAAATTCTTGAGAATAAGAAAAAACAATTTTAACCACACCTGCTTTTCTCAGTATTGGGCATTCATATAAGCCAGGATTCCGAATTTACAAAACCCAAATTTGATGATCTCGTAAAAAGTCGTCACTCCGGTGAAAACCGGAGTCCAGGGTATTTATAAGCATTTGAAAATACTGGATTCCGGCTTCCGCCGGAATGACGGAAAAGGGCATTTTCAGACTTTTTACGAGTTCATCAAATTTAATTTACGTAACAAAAAACAGAAAGAATCCGATGCTTCCCATCCTGCTAAAAATACATCATAAGAAGGAGGTGATAAAAAAATTTACCAAGGGAAGTACTATGGGAATAGTACAATTCGGATAAAAACCCAAAAAATTAATAGCGAGGAGGTATTGCCCAATGAGACCAGTAAGAGCGATTACATGTGCGGTTCATGGTTTTTTAATTTTGTGTCTTATCTTCGCAATTACCACAGCTTTTCCACCACCTACTTTAGCACAACCTGCCGTAAAACCAATCGTTTGGAAGGTGCAAGGATTTGTGCCCGCCGGACTCTTTTTCCATGACCTTCTGGTGCGCTTGGCTGCTGATATTGAAAAGCTCACCGGCGGGCGTTTAGTGTGGAAGGTCCATCCGGCTGGGGCGCTATGTCCACCCTTTGAGGCTTTGGATGCCGTAAGCAAAGGTGTGTTTGAAGCGAATTACGGCTATTCCGCCCAATGGATAGGTAAGATACCCGTCGCGCCGTTGTTCTGCTCTGTGCCTGGCGGTTTCTCGACCTTTGACTTCGTCATGTGGGTCAACCATGGTGGCGGTAAGGAACTGTGGCAGGAAATGTATGACCGCTACAAGTACAATGTTAAAGTAATCCATGCCGGTACCATCAGCATGGAGATATTTATGTGGGCCAAAAAGCCCTTGCGGCATGTCGAAGACTTTAGAGGATTAAAGATGCGGATGATGCCGCTGATGGGGCATGTCCTGGCGGCGAAAGGGATGTCGGTAGTTTTTTTGCCAGCGGCCGAGATATTGCCGGCTCTGGAAAGGGGGGTTATAGACGCCGCTGAATACAGTGTTCCGATTTTCGACCTGAAGGCCGGGTATGGCGACGTCTGTAAATACTACCATTACCCGGGGATGCACCAGCCAACCGGCCAACCGGAACTGTTGATTAATAAGGAAGCCTGGAAAAAGCTGCCCGATGACCTAAAGCTCCTGGTAGAGAAAGTTTGTCACCTCCACATACTTGACAGCTGGCACTACGGAGATGCCGAGAACATAAAAGCCCTGGCAGAATTTGAAAAGAAAGGCAATGTCAGGGTGGTCATGGATCCTAAGACAGTAGAAACCTTTACGACCTGGGCATGGGAATATCTCGATGCTCAGGGCGCCAAGGACCCTTTCTTCAAAAAGGTATGGGACTCCCAAAAAGCCTGGATGGGGCAATGGTACCCTTACCAACAGGCCATCCGGATGCCATATGATAAGCTGCCGAAGTAAGGGTCTACGAATCAGCCAAAAATAGAGAGCGTCCCTTCCCTTTGGGGGGAGGTACGCTCTCCGGCAAGACGAGGAGAATGATGAGACTTTTTCTACAGTCTATTGATCTCTTAAGTGAGAAAACTGGGAAGGCTTTTAGCTGGCTGATTCTTGCTCTGACTGGTGTTTTAGTTGTGGAAGTAATAGCCAGGTATATCTTTATTAGGCCTACCTTTTTTGCGTTCGATATGACTTGGATGCTTTTCGGGTCCTATATCATAATGGGCGCTGCTTACACCCATCTGGCGGGAGGACATGTAAGGGTTGATTTCCTTTACAGCCGGATCCCCACGCGGAGCAGGGCCATATTAGAACTGGTTCTATATCTCATCTTTTTCTTTCCCCTTCTCTTGTTTTTGGTCATCTCCTGCACTGAATTTGCCATCGTTTCTTGGGCTGGTGATGAAAGATCTTCTGTCAGCCTCTGGAAACCACCCGTCTATCCCTTCAAAACAGTAATGATGATAGGATTCTATTTATTAGCTTTTCAGGGCGTAGCCCAATTCATCAAGCATTTACATATGGTGATGAGAGGAAAGCCTTGATGTCCCCAGAACTTGCGGTCATCTTGATGTTTGTGGGAGTATTAGTCGGGGTGATGAGTGGCTTTCCGATCGCCTTTGTCTTTGGGAGTCTTGGCTTAATATTTGGCATCATTACCTGGGGACCACAACAAATTTTTTATTTATTCCCGATTCGAGCCTATGGAATCTTATCCGAGTATATTTTTGCTTGCGTACCTCTCTTTATTTTTATGGGTTGTATGATCGAAAAGGCCGGGATTGCTGAGCGGGCTTACGAAATTATGCACAAATGGTTTGGGCCGGTAAGAGGGGGGTTGGCCATTGCGACTGTCTTGATCTGCACCTTATTTGCAGCCACCACAGGCATAATCGGAGCCTCGGTGGTTACTATGGGGCTCCTTGCCCTGCCGGCCATGGTTAACCGAAATTACCATAAGCCTCTGGCCGCTGGGTGTGTCTGTGCCGGGGGTACTCTTGGCATTATTATCCCCCCCAGTATCATGTTGGTTATATACGCACCTATGGCAGGTATATCAGTGGCCAAGATGCTGTTTGGCGCCGTTATTCCTGGTCTTGTCCTCGCCTCTCTATACATCATCTACATCCTCATCGTCTGTGCCCTCAAGCCAGAATGGGGGCCGGCGCTTCCTAAGGAACAGAGGCCGAAAAAGCAGCTTTTACCAATGCTGCGGGAGGGAGCTTTAGGTCTATTCCCATTTATTTTCCTCATCCTGGCTGTTTTGGGCACCATTTTCTTCGGCCTTGCCGCTCCTACCGAAGCCGCTTCCATGGGTGCCGCCGGTTCAGTGCTATTGACAGCTTTATACCGAAAGCTAACCCTAAAAAATCTCCAAGAGGCGGTTTTCAGCACCTTGAGAATCAGCACCATGGTTATTTTTGTGGCTCTGGGGGCAAACCTATTCACCGGCACCTTCCTCGGCCTTGGAGGGGGGGATGTAGTAGCCAATTTCACGGAAGGGCTTGGCTTTGGACCGTGGGGTGTCTTCATAACGGTTTTATTCACTATCTTCATCCTGGGTATGTTGATGGACTGGATCGGCATACTATTTATAATGGTTCCCATATTTGGTCCCCTGCTGGCAAAGCTTGGCTTCGACCCGTTGTGGGCGGGAATAGCCATTTGCGTCCTTTTACAAACCTCATTCTTGACTCCCCCCTTTGCTTTCTCCATTTTCTATCTCAAGGGGATTGCCCCGCCGGGAGTAACGCTTAGCGACATAACCAAAGGGGTCATACCTTTTGTATGCCTTCAGATTGTAGGCTTGGCTCTGGTTTTGGCATTCAAGCCCTTGGTTCTGTGGCTTCCCGGCTTGATATTCAAGTGAATTAAAATTTTTTTAAAGCCGGGCCAGAAACGGTATTCATTTGGAAAATAACCTGGAATGATAATTTGCCCATTTTATTCTTTGGGAGGATAGAATGGCAAAATAATCAACAACGGGAAGGAAGGAGCTAATCCATGAGTAAGGTGATTATCACTGCAGCCATCACAGGGAGTATTCATACCCCCACGATGAGCGATTACCTACCCATCACCCCTGACCAGATTGCAGAACATGCCATAGGGGCCTGGAAGGCAGGGGCGGCAATCGCCCATATTCATGTTCGCAACCCAGAAACGGGTCAACCCGTTAGTGACCTAAACTTATTCCGGGAGGTGTGCACCAAGGTCAAGAAACGGTGTAATATCATTCTTTGCCCAACGACCGGGGGTGGACTGGGGATGACCACCGAGGAACGTGTTTCTCAGGTGCCTATTTTAAAGCCGGAGTTAGCGTCTTTAAACATGGGTTCGCTGTCCATCGGCATCTTCAAGTTAGCAGAGAAGTACGACAAGTTCAAATTCTCCTGGGAACCAGAATACATCAAGTTTACCTATGACTATTCCTTCCCCAACACCTTTAAGACCCTGGAAGTATTCAGCAAGGCCATGCTGGATGCAGGAACGAAACCGGAGTGTGAAATTTACGAAGTGGGCATGATCAACCATGTCGCTTGGCTGGTAGAGCGAGGGCTTATCAAGAGACCGCCCCATATGCAGTTTGTTCTCGGGCTTTTCGGCGGCATGCCAGCCACAGCGCAAAACCTCGTCTTCCTTTATGATACAGCCAAGCGGCAGCTCGATGATTTCACCTGGTCGGTTGCGGCGGCCGGAAAGGATCAAATACGCATAGGGGCGATGGCCATGGCCATGGGGGGCCATGTCCGGGTAGGATTGGAGGACTCCCTCTATGCCGGCAAAGGAATAATGGCAAAGAGCAGTGCTGAACAAGTGGAAATGGTGGTTCGTATGGCTAATGTCTTGAGCATCGATGTGGCCACTCCGGACGAGGCCAGAGAAATGCTTGGATTAAAGGGATTGGACAAGGTCAATTATTAAAAATGCGGCGAGGAATTTTAACCCCGTATTTAATAAAGGGAGTTTAATCATGAAGATAGAAGAAATAAAAACTATTTCGGTCCTCGGGGCGGGAATCATGGGGCACGGGATCGCCCAGAGTTTTTTAATGGGTGGTTTTTTCGTAAAACTTTTTGACATACAAGAAGCAATCGTAGAAACGGCGAAAGCCCATATCAGGCGCAATCTCGAGCTTTTCCACCAAAGCAATTTTATCAAACGCCCTGAAATCGAATCGGCCATGTCGAGGCTGGTCACCACCGTTGAATTAAGGCAAGCAGTAGAGGAGAGCGATTTCATCGTGGAGGCGGCCCCAGAAAACTTAGAGCTCAAGCAGACGCTTTTCCAGCAGGTGGAATCGTTTTGCCGGACAGATGCGATCATAACCAGCAACACCTCTTCTCTGACCTTGAAAGAAATCGGCGTAAGGGTAAAGAATAAAGAGAGGTTAGTGATCACCCATTGGTTCAATCCCCCCCATATCGTTCCCACGGTGGAAGTGGTTAAGGGGGATACGACCAGCGACGAGACCGTGGAGATTGCCTATCAGCTTCTAACCAAGATCAAGAAGGCTCCGGTCAAGATCAATTGGGAGCTACCCGGTTTTCTGATCAACCGCATTCAGATCGCCATGGCCAGGGAGGTTTTTGATCTCTATGAAAAGGGTGTGGCCAGTGCCGCCGACATTGATAGGGCTGTGAAAGGAAGCTTTGGTTTTCGCCTGGCGAGCATTGGCCCCTTACTCACGGCCGACCTGGGAGGGTTGGATCTATGGCTGAAGGTCTGCGAGAACCTGCTCCCGCATATTCAGAGTTCCATAGAGCCTTCCAAGACCCTAAAGCGTTTGGTTTCTCAAGGCCACACAGGGATTAAAAGTGGTAAGGGATTTTATGATTATAATTTAGATTTTTCCCAAAAAGAGCTTGATGAGGCCGTCCAAAGAAGAGATCGAGAATTTTTGGATCGACTTAAAACCCTTTATTGGTATGAAGATACCAAAGAATAGGACATTCCCTGTATCCAAATAAAAAAACTTCAGGCCAGGCAAGATTATGGAGGTCCAAAAACTTAGATAGGCCTCACGGACAATTCCAAGGGGGGGGTATGAACATATTAATAACTGGCGGCACCGGTTTTATTGGGGCTCAGGTGGCCAGGGTTTTAGCCGAACGTGGAGAACGCCCCATTATTTTTGATATCAACGACAGAAAAACCCCCTTGAAAGGTCTGGAAAGTAAAGTAACCATCGTGAGGGGAGATGTATCCAACTATTCTCATGTTTTCAATGTAGTGAAGCAATATGAAATTGATATAATCTATCACCTCGGTTCTATGCTTTCTGTCGCTTCCGATGCTGACCCATGGAGTGCTTTTCGGGTCAATGCCCAGGGCAGCTTTCATATATTGGAGGCAGCCAGGATCCTGGGAGTAAAACAGGTAATTTTTAGCAGTACTTTGGCGACCTATGGTCTGGATATTCGAGAAGAATTGATCGATGATTATACCTTGCAGCGTCCAACACTCTTCTATGGTTGCACTAAGGTTTTCGTAGAATTGATGGGCCGGTTTTACAAAAGAAAGTTTGGTCTGGATTTCAGAGGAGTCCGTTATCCGGCCATCATCGGGCCGGGGGTCAAAACACCGGGAATCGCCCAATATTACTCGTGGGCCATTGAACAAGCCTTTAAAGAGAATCCCTTTAAAATCTGGGTGACTCCCGAAACCAGATGCGCGGCCATGTATTATAAAGATGCTGCCTTGAGTATTATCCAGTGCGGGGAAACACCCCGGAGTAGCATCAAAATGGGCGTCTATGTGTTGGGAGGAATGTTTCTTTCCGCTCAGGAGCTTGTAGACAACATCAAGAAATTTTTACCGGGTGCGCGGTTGGAATTTGTCCCGGATATGGAAAAGGTAGAAATCATCAAAGGGCTTTCGAAACCGGTTGATGCGCGGTGTGCCCGGGAGGAATTTGGTTGGGTGAATCAATATCCTATCGAAAGAACCATTGAAGATTTCGTAAAAGAGCTTAAGGAGAATCCGGAGATGTACGAATAAAAAGACGCTTCGATCCTCCACAGTTTCCCCCTTTGGAAGATCAGGGTTATAATTTCATTGATTCCTAAAACAATAATACCCCCCCTTTATCGGCCCCTACACCCATTCACCTAAGCCTTTGCGTGGATGAAATTGCCCGCATGATCTTAAGAATAAAGTGATCGACGGCCAGCAACCTCAATCTTGCCACCCCTCAGTTTTTAGTTAGGTCCCAGGCTCTGGCCCAGGGGCGCATAATAAACTGGGGGGGGTGGCGAGCAACCTTAATCTCTTGACAGCTCCCCCTCATTTATTTATCATAAAATGGCTTGGGTGGCCGGGCAGCTCTTTCCAAGGAGGGGGGAAAAATGCAGAACAAAAAAAAGAAGGTGAAGCAGGAATTCCGCAAAGTGAAGGTCTGGGTGAAGACAGGGGTTTCGACTTACACCGGCACCATCTATCTTCCAGCCAATCGTACCCGGTTCTCGGACGTCATTAACGACGCAAGGAAATTCCTCAGCATGACGGATGTAGAATCGAAGGATTTTGCCCAGCCCAAATCTTTTTTGGCCATCAACAAAAACCTCATCGAACTGCTGGAGATACTGGAACCCGATAAGGGAGAATAAACGTGAGCTACAAGGACCGCCTTAATTTCAATTTTCATATCCCCACCAGGATTGTCTTCGGTGAGGGCGCGCTCAAGGAAACAGTTAAAGAAATGGATAGTCTGGGGATGCGCCAAGCCCTGGTGGTCACGGATGTAACGCTCAAAGATACTCCGATGGTTAAGTCTCTATTGGATCACTTGGGCAATAAGGCAGCTTCGCTCTACGCCGAAGCCATCCCGGATTCTTCCATCGAGGTGGTCAACCGGGGAGCCCAGATTTTCCGCGAGGCCCGCGCCGACGGGCTGATCTCCATCGGTGGGGGTTCCACCATGGACACAACCAAGGCCATCGGCGTATTAGCCAAAAAAGGGAAGAATGACTTAAAAGAATTTCTGGGGTTTTCTAAAGTCGGCGAACCGATCGTTCCCCATATCGCCATCCCCACAACTTCGGGTACAGCCAGTGAAGTTACCATGTTCGCCACTATCAAAGACCACGAGAATAAAATAAAAAACCTGATGTCCGATCCTTTTCTCATTCCTCGCGTAGCTATCCTCGATCCTTTGCTCACGGTCGGCCTTCCTCCCGTGATGACCGCTGCCACGGGAATGGATGCCATGTCCCATGCGGTCGAGAGTTTTCATGCCCGGGGCTATGAACCCATCGCTGATGGTCTTGCCCAGCAAGCCATCCGCTTGATAGTTCAGTACCTTCCCCGCTGCCTGGAAAAAGGGGATGATGTCGAGGCTCGGGGCATGCAAGCCATTGCTTCCACTATGGCCGGAATGGCTTTCCAGAATGCTCTGGTAGGTTGCGTGCACGGCATGGCCCACGCTCTGGGAGGCATGTATGGACTCCATCACGGGCTGGCCAACGCCATCCTGCTTTCTCATGGAATACGGTTCAATATGCCGGTCAGTGCTCACCGTTACCGGCAGGTAGGCGAAGCCTTAGGCCTGGACCCCGGAGGAAAGAACGATGCCGAAATCGGGGAGATGGTAGCCGGGGCTATCGAAAACTTCGCCAGGCAGCTTGGGCTTCCGCAAAGACTTTCCCAGGTGAATATTCCCAAGGACAACCTGGGAGAAGTGGCTAAGCTGGCTGTGGTTGACCCGGGTATGCGTTCCAACATCCGCAAAGTCACTGACCCCCAGGAAATCACTGCCGTCCTGCTGGCTGCCTGGTAAGCGCCAAAGAATTATGGAACCTGAGGATAGACAACGCTACTTAAAAGACCTTCCCGCGGTTGACGAACTTCTGCGCCATCCCCAAATTCAATCTCACTTAAAAATTTTTTCCAGGGAGTGGATCATTGGATCCATCCGCAGAACACTGGACAAGAAGCGTCAGGCCATCCTGAAAAGTAAGGATCCACAGGAGGCCGCCTCAGTCAGTCTGGTCTCGGAGGAATTGCTCGCTGCCGTGGAGGAAGAAATAAGTAAGGCCTCCCGTCCTTCCCTCCGCCGGGTGATCAATGCCACGGGCGTGGTCTTGCATACGAACCTGGGCAGGGCTCCTCTGGCAGCGGAAGTTTGTAAGCGCCTCTCAGAGATTGCCGGCGGGTATTCCAACCTGGAGTTCGATCTGGTCTCGGGCGAGCGCGGCTCACGGTATGAGCATGTGGAAGAAATCCTCCGCCAGCTTTCCGGCGCGGAATCGGCCATGGTGGTTAATAACAACGCCGGAGCTGTCCTGTTAGCTCTGAACAGCCTGGCCGAAGGAAAAGAAGTAATTGTTTCGCGGGGTCAATTGGTGGAGATTGGCGGCTCTTTCCGCATTCCGGACGTGATGAAAAAAAGCGGGGCTCGATTAGCTGAAGTAGGAACCACCAACCGCACCCGCCTTGAGGATTATGAACGAGCCATCAACCAGGAGACGGCCCTGTTACTCAAAGTGCATACCAGCAACTTTCGCATCCTGGGTTTTACGGCCGAGGTTTCTTTGAAGGACTTGGTCGCTTTGGGCCGGGCCAAAGGCTTGCCAGTGATGGAAGACCTGGGAAGCGGATGCTTCGTGGATCTCTCCCAGTACGGGATGGAAAAGGAGCCAACGGTCCAAGACGCTATAGAGGCCGGGGCGGGCATAATCACCTTCAGTGGAGATAAACTATTGGGTGGGCCCCAAGCGGGGATAATTCTGGGGCAAGAAAAATACCTTGATATAATAAAAAAGAATCCATTAACTCGAGCCTTGAGGATCGACAAGCTCACTCTGGCCGGGCTGGAATATACTCTCCGCTTATATTTCAACAAAGCCTCGGCCATCGAAAAAATTCCGGTTATGCGCATGCTTTCCTGTCCGGCAGAAAAATTAAAACGCCGGGTCATGCGTCTCCAGCGCAAGTTAACCGGGGACCTGTCCCATGTCTGCCAGGTGAACCTAAGGAAAGAAATCTCCCAGGTGGGGGGGGGAGCCTTGCCTTTGCAGGGTCTGCCCACGCAGGTTATTGCCCTTCGCCCCCTGAAAATATCCGCAGCCACCATGGAGGAACGATTGAGAAAGCTCAACCCGGCGGTGATTGCCCGCGTGCAAGAAGGGGAGATTCTCCTGGACTTGAGGGCAGTGGCCGAAAGCGAGGAAAGGGAACTGGTCGAAGGATTGCGCCAGGTTTTGAAATAAGAGGTTGCCCATGATCCATTCCAACGTTTTAGTCCTGAATAAATCATTTTTACCCGTGCAGATCACCACTGTTCGCCGGGCTTTTTGCCTGTTTTACGGCGGGATTGCCAAAGCGGTGAATGCCCAGTATGAAACCTTTGACTATGAAAGCTGGCGCCGGCTAAGTATTGAGCTAAACGATGAAACGATCGGCCTGGTCGATCGAGTCATCAAGGTACCCCGGGTGATTCTGCTTATTGCTTATGATCGGGTTCCCAAACGCCGTGTCCGTTTCAGCCGCCACAATATTTTTTCCCGGGACAAGAACACCTGCCAGTATTGCGGAAAGAAATTCTCCCACAGCGAACTCAACCTTGACCATATCACCCCCCGCTCCCAGGGCGGGACCTCCAGGTGGGAGAACGTAGTCTGTAGCTGCCACCAATGCAACCGAAAAAAAGGCGGGAAGACCCCGGAGCAAGCCAGAATGAAGCTGATCATGCAGCCCAAGAGACCTGCTTGGACCCCACCCCTCAACGTATCCCTTCAGGAAGTCATGCGCAAAGAATGGGTTCCTTTTCTGGACTTCATGGTGGACGTTTCTTACTGGAATACGGAGTTACTGGAAGAATAAACTCCTTGCTAAATGCGGAATGCCGAGTGCGGAATGCGGAATTTCCATTGCCAAGTTCATTCCGCATTCACCATTCCGAACTCCGCATTAGGAAGATGATCACTTCCAAAGGAAACCTCAGAATAAAAGAAATTCGTCTGCTCAAACATGCCAAACACCGGCATGCCCGCGGAGAATACTTCATCGAAGGGGTGCGGCTGGTGGAAGAGGCCTTGAACCAATCAGGCCAGATTAGTAAGATCGCCTATAGCCCGCGACTGGAGAAAATCGCCCGCGGGGTCGAGCTACTCTCCGTGGCCCGGAGAAAGATTCCTGATGCAGAATGGCTCTACGTCAATGATGAAGTGATGGGCAGTATCTGCGACACCCAAAGCCATCAAGGAATTTTGGCCATTTTAAAGATGAAGGAAGGAAGCTTCGAAGAAATCTGCCAGAGGGAAGGAATCATCATCCTTCTTGCGGGACTCCAGGACCCGGGGAACCTGGGGACGATCATCAGGGTGGCCGAGGCTGGAGCAGTCGCTGGAGTGATTTTAAGCAAAGACGCCATCAACCCTTACAACCCAAAGGTGGTGCGTGCTTCCATGGGCAGTTTCTTTCGGGTGCCTTTTCTGCCTGATCAAGATGTGCAGGATTGCCTGAAAAAGCTGCGTTCCCGGGGCTGCCGCATTTTAGCCACTGCCGTTCATGGCGGGCCTTCATTCTGGGAGGTTGATTTTTCCAAGCCTACGGCCGTGCTTTTCGGCCAGGAAGGTGCAGGATTACCCTCCCATTTGCTCGAGGGGGCTGATGGATTGTTGACCATTCCCATGACACCAGGCGTTGACTCCTTGAATGTGGCCATGGCTGCTTCATTGATAATTTATGAAGCCATGCGCCAGAAAAAAAGTTGACAGGCAACCTGATTTATGGCTAAATGCGTCCAGAAGTGAAAACAAAATAAACCAGGCCTCTGTATGGCCGGGAAAAGCGGAGGTGTGACATGCAAAAAAGATTAGTCAGCGTAATTCTAATCGGTTTTTTAATGGTCTTAACGGCGGGCGCTGCCCTGGCCCAACCACCTGCGGCCGGAAAGGTGATCAAATGGAAATTCCAGTCCCACTGGCCGGCGGCCAGCGCATCTTTCAAGCCGCTGAAGGATTTTTTTGATCATAAACTAACCAAGCTAACCGATGGACGGCTGCAGATTACGCTCTATCCAGCCGCGGCTTTGGTTCCCACCAAGGAAATATTCGATTCCACCCGCAGAGGAACGGTCGATGGGGCAACGGCCAGCCCGGCCTACTGGATGACTATCATTCCCCTGGCTGCGGTAGCGGCCAATTGCCCGATGACCTTCCGGGAAGCCAAGGAGGGCCTGCATTTTCATCTCAATTTAGGTTTTGAAGAGATGCTGAAGGCGGCTCACGCCAAGCACAACTTTCTTTATTATACGGAGAAGGTTTATCCCACAGCTATGATTGGGAAAAAACCCATCACCAAGATTGAGGACTTTAAAGGATACAAGGTTCGTTCTTCCGGGGCCATCGCCGATATGTTGAGAGATTTGGGGGCTGCTCCCAGCTTGATTCCCGGGGAAGAGCTTTATTTAGCCCTGCAAACCGGCGTCGTGGATGGAGCGCACTGGGGAGCAGCGCTCGGAGCGCTGACCATGAAACTCTGCGAGGTGGCCAAATACTACATCCAGCCCGACCTGGCCATGGCCGGCACCGACGTGATCATCATCAATAAAGACGCCTTTGATGCTCTGCCCAAAGATCTGCAGGCGACGCTCGACGCGGCCTTGAAAGAGAGGGTCACTCATCGGACGCTCGAGTACATAACGGATGAGATCAAGGCTCTGGATACCATGAAGAAAGATTATAAAGTCGTGGTTTCCGCCCTGCCCCCCGCAGACCAGAAAAAAATGATGGTGGCGGCTATGAAGCAGTGGGATAAGGTGGCGGCCAAGGATGCTGAGGCGGCCAAGGCTGTGGGCATGCTCAAGGATTATCTTAAAAAGCTTGGGCACATCGATTGATCGAATCCTGAAGAAAGAGGGGGTACTGTTTCATTTCGCGCCCGGGAGGTTAAAGCGCAGATGGATAAGTTTTTGAAAACGATCGACCGGATCAACGAGAACATAGGCAAAGCAGTCAGCTATTTGATTCTCTTTCTGGTGGGCGTGATCCTTTACGAGATCTTTGTCCGCTACCTGTTAAATAACCCGACTATCTGGGCCCACGAGACTTCCCAGATGATCTATGGGGCCTACGTCATTCTCCTGGGAGGTTATGTCCTGCAGCGCGGAGGACATGTGAACGTGGATATTCTCTTCAACCGCTTCAAACCCCGCACCCGGGCGATCATAAATCTCTTCACCTGGCTCCTCTTCTTCTACTTCTGCGGGATGCTTTTTTTGAAGGGAGGGGAGATGGCCTGGGATTCCTTCAAGCTGCGGGAGACCGAGCCCACGACCTTTGGCCCTCCGGTTTACCCCATTAAAATGATGATCCCTCTGGGCGCCCTCCTCATCCTGCTGCAGGGCCTGGCCAAGTTCATCCGGGATTTTAACCTGGCCATTACCGGCAAGGAGGAGGCGCCATGAGCATCGAGGTCATCACTCTCCTTCTCTTCGGCGCCATCATCCTCTTCCTCGTTCTGGGCCTTCCGCTCGCTTTTGTCCTGGGAGGGGTCGGGCTGGTGGGCTGTTATTTTCTCTGGGGAAGTAAAGGTCTTTTTATAGTTGCCTCCCAGACCTATGGGGCCATGGGCAAGTTCACTCTTTTGGCCATCCCCCTCTTTATTTTTATGGCTATGATTCTGGAACGAGCCGGCGTAGCCGACGATCTCTATACCATGATGCACCGCTGGATGGGCCCCTTGCGCGGAGGATTAGCCATCGGCACGGTGTTAATCTGTACCATCTTCGCGGCCATGGCCGGAATCAGCGGGGCGGCCACCGTATCCATGGGAGTCATTGCCCTTCCGGCCATGCTCAAGCGGGGATACGATAAAACTATCGCCATGGGCTGCATCTCTGGCGGAGGCGCCCTGGGGATCCTCATCCCTCCCAGCGTGCCCATGATTCTGTATGCCACCCTAACAGGAGAGTCCATTGGCGGGTTGTTTGCCGGGGGTATATTCCCCGGGCTTCTCCTGGCTTTTTTGTTCATCCTCTATATCGGCATCCGCTGTTTCTTCCAGCCCTTCCTGGGGCCGGCGCTTCCCAGGGAAGAAAGGGCCACCTGGCAGGAGAAATTTATCTCCCTCAAGGCCGTGGCCCTGCCGGTCATGATCATCGTCATGGTTTTGGGTTCTATTTATGCGGGGGTCTGTACGGCCACCGAAGCAGCCGCTTTAGGGTGTCTGGGGGCCTTAATTTCGGCAATCGTTTACCGCAAGCTGAAATGGGATTTGGTCAAGGAGGCCTGCTACAGAACGGCCAGCCTCACGGCCATGATCATCTGGATTCTAATTGGGGCTTATTGTTTTACATCGGTCTACACCGGCACGGGAGCCCATGAATTGATGGAAAAAATCCTCCTGTCCATTCCTGGCGGGCGCTATGCCATTCTGCTAACCATGCAGCTCGTCTTTTTCATCCTGGGGTGCATCCTGGACCCGGTGGGGATCATCATGATTTGCACGCCTGTTTTTGTTCCAGTGATCAAGTCCCTGGGATTCGATCCCCTGTGGTTCGGTGTGCTCTTTATCATGAACATGGAGATGGGGTATTTGACTCCCCCCTTTGGTTTCAACCTGTTTTATATGAAAGCCATTGTCCCGCCCGGCATAACCATGAGCGATATCTACCGATCCATTGTTCCCTTTGTTATTCTGCAAGGGGTTGGGCTGATCATCGTTGTCATTTTTCCGGAGATCGCCCTCTGGCTCCCCAAAAGTATGGTCCGGTAAAAAGTCTTATGCGCGCCGCGATAAGCGGCGCGAATAACTAAGGAAAAGTGTAACAGGTTAGCGATTTGAAAAGATGTCAAATCCCCCTTTCTCCCCCTTTTTCAAAGGGGGAAAAGGCTGAGTCTTTTATCGAATCCCAATAAAAAACCTCTTCTCCCTTTGCAAAAGGGAGGTCGGGAGGGATTTCTGGTCCGCCTGAGGCGGATCAAAACGCTAAATTGTTACGGAAAAGTTAAAAGAAGGTTTTTATTGCCTGATAAATTCCTTCGGCATCGATGCCGTATTTATGCCTCAAAAAATCCTGAGGCCCATGTTCCACGAAGGTGTCCGGAATTCCCAGTCGTTTAACTTGCACAGAATGAATCCCCGTTCTTTCCAGAAGCTCTAATACCGCGCTGCCGAATCCTCCTTGCAGGGCATTCTCTTCTACCGTAATAACCTTCTGAATCCCGGAGGTGAGGGAGCAGATGAGCTCTTCATCCAGAGGCTTGACAAATCTGGCATTAACCACCGTAGCCTGTATGCCAAGTTTTTCCAACCGTAGAGCAGCCTCCATTGCCGGCCGAACTGTCGAGCCGATGGCCAGGATAACAACATCTCCCCCGCGCTCCAGAACTTCTGCTTTGCCGATAGGCAATTCTTTTAATTCCGCATCCAGATGTCCGCTCCAGCCATTTCCCCGGGGATAACGTAAAGACACGGGCTGGCCGCAATTTACTGCGGCCTTGAGCATGTGTTGTAGCTCATTTTCATCTTTGGGAGCCATAACAATGAGATGGGGAATATGGCGCAGATAGGAAAAATCGAAAAGGCCATGATGGGTGGGTCCATCCGACCCGACGATTCCACCGCGGTCCATGGCCAGGACCACGGGAAGTTTCTGCAGGCAGACATCGTGCAGGATTTGATCGTAGGCCCGCTGCATGAAAGTCGAGTAAACCGCAACCACCGGAATGAATCCTTCAGCCGCCAAACCCGCGGCAAAGGTAATGCCATGCTGCTCGGCAATCCCCACGTCGTAGAACCGGCCGGGAAATTCCGCGGCAAAAGCATCCAGGCCTGTACCCTGGGGCATGGCCGCCGTGATGCCGACCAACCGGGGATTCTCCCTGGCCAGCTTTACCATGGTTTGCCCGAAGACCTGGGTGTAGGAAAGGGATTCACCCTCGGGCTGGATGATTTCCCCTGATTCAGCATGGAAAGGTCCGACCCCGTGAAAAGTTACGGGATCCTTTTCCGCAGGCGGGTACCCTTTGCCCTTGGTCGTAATGACATGGACCAGAATCGGGCCGTGGAGTTTCTTGATGTTGCGAAAGTTTTCGACGAGCGCCTCGATCTTGTGGCCGGGCAAAGGGCCAACGTACTTGAACCCCAGCTCTTCAAAAAGCAATCCCGGAAGAAAGAATCCCTTGAGGGACTCCTCGGCGTATTTGGCCCATTTCAAGGCTGCGTCCCCTATGCCGGGCAGGTTTTTGAGAAAGCCCTTGATCTCGTCCCGGAAGCGGGTGGCGAATTGTCCGGTCAACAAGCGGTTCAGGTAGGAAGAGAGCGCGCCGACATTGGGAGAAATGGAATGTTCATTATCGTTTAAGATAACGGTCAAGTCCTTATCCATTGCTCCGGCCTGGTTTAATCCTTCAAAGGCTAAGCCGGCGGTCATGGACCCATCGCCGATGACGGCGATAACTTTATGGCTCTCGCCCCGCAGGCAGCGGGCATGGGCCATTCCCAGGGCCGCTGAGATGGAAGTGCTGGAATGCCCTGCCCCGAATGCATCGTAAGGGCTCTCCTCCCTGCGCGGAAACCCGCAGATTCCCCCGCACTGCCGCAAGGTATGAAAGTTTTTCCTCCGGCCGGTGATGAGCTTGTGGGCGTAGGTTTGGTGGCCGACGTCCCAGATCAGGCGGTCCTGCGGAGTGTCGAAAACATAATGGAGGACCAGGGTCAGCTCCACCACCCCCAGGCTGGAAGCCAAGTGTCCGCCTGTTTGGGAAACCGTGCTGAGGATTTCCTCGCGGATCTCCTGGGCCAACATTGGCAGGTCCGCAAGGCGCATCTTACGCAGGTCCGCCGGGCTATCGATCAGGTTGAGCAAGCGTCCCATTCAGTTCGTTCTCTTCAAGATGAATTGGGCGAT
>JASEHN010000442.1 GCA_030018715.1 Thermodesulfobacteriota bacterium
GGCCGGAGGCGCAACTGTTTTGATGAACCCGGAACCACTGGCCGACTTTGTGGACATTTTTGTAATCGGAGAAGCCGAAGTCATCATGGCTCCGCTCACCGAGGCTTTGCGCAACGGCAAGGAAACAGGAAAATCCAAAGCAGACATCTTGAACGAGCTAACCGAAAGGGAAGGGATTTACGTTCCGCAGTTTTACTCCCCCGCCTACGGGCCGGATGGAACCATTGAGTCCTTTACCCCGCGAGGAGGAGCCCCCCCTCGCGTTAAGAGAGTCTGGCTCAAAGACCTGAACGGATCAATGACGGTTTCTTCCGTGGTGACGCCAAACACCGACCTCTCCAGCATGTTTTTGATCGAACTCAGCCGGGGGTGCTTTCGCCGCTGCCGCTTCTGCGCGGGAAGTTACACCTATTTTCCCCACCGCGTCCGGGATGGTCCCCTTCTCAAAGAAGAAGCCCTTAAAAGGTTAGGCTCGGCGGAAAAAGTCGGGCTGGTAGGAGCGGCCATTTCAGATTACCCCGACCTCATCTCTCTCGGTCGAGAGTTCCTTCATTCCCAGAAGCCCATTTCCTTCTCCTCCCTGCGAGTTGATTCCCTCACACCGGAACTGGCTGATCTAATTTACGACAGCGGGCAGAAGACTATTACCCTGGCCCCGGAAGCTGGATCGGAACGGATGCGCCGGGTCATCAACAAGGGGTTCACCGAAAAGGAAATTATTCAAGCTGCGGAAATCCTGACGGACCGGGGAATTCGCAGCTTTCGCCTCTACTTCATGATCGGCCTGCCCGGGGAAGAAACAGGGGACATCAAGGAGATCGTGGAACTGACTAAAAAAATCCGGCATCATATCCGGGAAAAAAGTCGAGGAAAAAGGGGGGCGGAGAAGATTCTTCTCAGCGTGAACTCTTTTGTTCCCAAACCTGGCACACCCTTCCAATGGCATTCTTTCGAGGACATTCGTAGTTTAAACGAAAAGATCAAAACCATAAAAAAAGGACTTGGCCGGGAGCGGGGCGTTGCCGTTGCCGCTGACCTGCCCAAATGGTCCTACTTGCAAACCCTCTTGTCGCGCGGCGACCGGCGGGTGGGAAAGTTGTTGCTGGCCGCCCACCGCTACGCCGGAAACTGGCCGCAGGCTTACCGCTCCGTGGATCTGAACCCTGATTTTTATGTTTACCGGGAACGGATTTACGAAGAAATTCTTCCCTGGGATTTCATCGACCACGGGATCGGCAAAGAATTTCTCTGGTCGGAATACCAGAGAGCTTTTCAAGAAGTCTCTTTCCCCAGAATTCAGTAAAATATAGTTTCCCCTTTACCCAGAGAGACAGGGAAATATCCTGGTTCATCTGAATGATTCAGGCATAAAATTGATTTTTACGTCAAGTTTGTTATGATTAGCAAAAAATTAAACCCGCGGAAATCCTTTTTTCATGGACGTAAAGAAAGATCTGGAAAAGCTTAAAAAAGAAAACGAGGTTTTGCAGAAACTGCTGGCCCAGGTGGAGGGGGAGAAGACGGCCCTTTATGAACAGGTTCTGCAAACCCGGGCGGAATGGGAAGCGGCTTTCAATGCCATCACCGACCGGGTCTTCGTTGAGGATGCCAACTATTCCGTACTGAGGGCCAATGCGGCGGTTTTACGGGATTATGGGCTTACTCCCGGGGAACTTTTAGGGGAAAAATGCTATCAGGTTTTTCGGGGGCAAGAGGAACCTTGTCCGGGCTGCCCTGTAACGCAGACCCTGGAGACGGGCAAACCGGCCTTCGGGGAGATGGAGAATCCCCGTCTTAAGGGAAGGTATTATGTGCGCACCTACCCGATTTTCGACCGGAAAGGCCGGATCTCAGAAGTGGTGGTGGAAGACGTTACAGAGACGAAGAAGCTGGAGGATGAGCTGCGGGAATCCGAAGGCCGCTTTCGGCGCATAGTGGAACAGGCCAACGACGGTATTTTGGCCATAGGAGAAGATGACCGCATTGAACTGTCCAACAAGAGCGCGGCGGACATAACCGGCTATCCCATAGAGCTTTTAACAGGCATGAATTTTAATGCTCTGTTTGATGAAAAGAATCGAGCATATATTAAGGGGCTTTTTGAACACGGCGACCCGAACATGGACCTGTGGGTGTGCTCGGAGCTGGAGATCCTAAATGCCCGGGGAGAGCACAAAGAGACCGAAATTTGTATCACCACAGTCAAAGACCGTCAGGGAGCCATGAAGACTTATGCCTACCTGCGCGATGTTTCCATCACCAAACGCATCGAAAATGAACTGCGCAAGGCCAACGATTTCCTGCGCAACCTGATCGAAAATTCTGTAGATGGCATCATCGCTGCGGACATGAAGGGGAAGATAATTATTTTCAATAAAAGCGCGGAAAGACTTCTGGGCTATCAGGCCGAAGAGGCCATAGAAAGGGTGCATATTACCCAGCTCTACCCGCCCGGCGTGGCCAAGGAAATCATGCGCCGGTTGCGTTCTTCGGAATATGGCGGCGAAGGGAGGCTGGAGACTTGCCGGTTCACCCTGATGAGTAAAACCGGAGAAGAGATTCCCATTAACATCTCTGCGGCCATCATCTACGAAGGTGGAAAGGAGATCGCCAGCTTCGGAATATTCACCGATCTGCGAGAGAAGGTTAAGATGGAGCGGGAACTCCAGGAAACCCAGCTCCAGCTTTTACAGTCGGAAAAGATGGCCTCTTTAGGAAAACTGGCCGCAGGCGTGGCCCACGAGATCAATAATCCTCTGGGAGGAATATTGATATTTTCCAAGATGCTTCTGGAAGAACTTCCTCCGGGTGATCCGCGGGCAGGGGACCTGGAGCGGATTTGTGATGAGGCCACCCGCTGCAAGGAGATCGTCAAAGGCCTCCTGGAATTCGCCAGACAAACCTCATACAAAATGGAACCCGCCGACCTCAACCGGGCCCTGGTTCAAGGTATCTCCCTTTTGGAGAACCAGGCCCTCTTTCACAATATCCGCATCGTCAAGGACCTGGATCCGAATCTTCCACCGATCATGGCCAATACCGGGCAGTTGAACCAGGTTTTTATGAACATCATCCTGAATGCCGCCGAGGCCATGGCAGGGCAGGGGACACTCACTGTCCGCACGCAGATGGGACCGGAAAAAACCACCGTGATTGTCGAATTTACCGACACCGGCTGCGGGATTAAAGAAGAATATCTCACCCGCATATTCGATCCATTTTTCACCACCAAAGAAGTTGGCAAAGGCACAGGCCTGGGCCTGGCCATGTCCTACGGAATCGTCGAAAAGCACCGGGGAAGGATCTGGGTAAAGAGCAGAGAAGGGGAAGGGGCCACCTTTGCCATCGAGCTTCCTGTGCGGGCGGAAACCGAGGATATCACGGCGTAAAACTTAGGAAACGAGCGCTTCTAAGCTCATTCTATACCCCTGGGGGATGATAT
>JASEHN010000443.1 GCA_030018715.1 Thermodesulfobacteriota bacterium
AAACCCAGAGCTTACCTTCCGCAAAGCGCAGCGGGGGGGGAAACAAAGCTTCGAAGAAATTGCAGACCCCCCCGCCAAAGCTTAGGAGATATATGTGCCTCATGATTGCAAGTCCGCCTGAGGCGGAACTTTCCTTTCGGGCCCCTGAAATCACTGCCCATTTTAAATATGCCAACTCTTTGGCCCTCAACTAATTTGGAGATGAACATTAAAAAATAATTTCGGGAGAAAGCCGGAAGGAGAAATCATCGATCTCTTCCTGCCCCAAGGCCAGCGCCCTAAGAACCCTGGGGGTGTCTTCGACCAGGTCCATAGCTGCCATTCCTCTTTCTCCTTTTTTGTGGGCCACGAAATCTCCGGTTAATCCATGCAGGAATACGCCAAGCTGTGCGGCCTTAAGCGGAGTCAACCCCTGGGCCAGAAATCCCCCAACCATGCCGGTGAGAACATCCCCCATCCCACCGGAAGCCATTCCCGGGTTCCCCGTGGGGTTGATGAATACTTCTCCTTCAGGACTGGCCACGATGGATCTTGCTCCTTTCAGAATCAGGATCAGACCGTATTCTTCGGCAAACTTCCGGGCCACCTGGATCCTGTCCTGCTGAACTTTAAGTACAGGAATTCCCAGGAGCCGGGCCATTTCTCCCGGGTGGGGTGCAAAAATGACAGGCCCTTTGTTTTTTCTGATCATATCCATCTTGCCCACGAAGGCGCTCAGGCCGTCGGCATCGACGATAGTGGGAAGACTCGTTTCCCGGACAATCTTGCGGATCAAACGCACCGTCTCATGGTTCAGGGAAAGACCTGGGCCGATGGCCAGGGCATTCTTGCTTAAAATAAGATCGCGAATCCTTTTTTGACCGCTCAGGGCCAGGGTTTTCTCTTTCGTTTCCGGAAGCGGCTCGGTCATGGCCTCCGTGATTTTTACTTCGAGGATAGGGTTTAGGCTTTCGGGAATGCCCAGAGTAACCAGTCCGGTTCCGACCCTTACCGCAGCCTGACAGACCATGGCCGCTGCACCGGTTTTTCCCGGCGACCCGGAAAGAACTAATAGATGACCAAAGTCGCCTTTATGGGCGCTTAGGTCTCTAAGAGGAAGCAGATGATAGAACTCATTCCCCTCTATGAGATAATCTTTAACCGGCTCTGCTGCGACAGCCGCTGCCGGGATGGAAATATCCGCGATTATAAGTTTTCCGCTCAATCGGGCCCCGGGCTGCACCAGAAGACCCCTTTTGGCCAGCCCAAAAGTGACTGTCAGGGAGGCCTGAATGCCTGTGCCCAGTATTTGCCCGCTGTCTGCGTCCAATCCCGAAGGGATGTCGATTGCAACCACCGGAAGGCCGAGGGAATTGATGAATTCGATAACCTCCTGGTAAAACCCCTTTAAAGGCCCTTTCAGACCAGTGCCCAATATGCCGTCCACCAGAAGGTCATTCCCGGAAATCTGTTCCTTAAGGGTTTTCAGTTCACCGGTGTTCAGAATTTTGGAAATATCTCCACCCATCCGGCTGAGAATCTTTAGGTTTGTAGCGGCGTCTCCCTGAACTTCTTCAGGGGCTGTAAGAAGGTATACCCTACAGGCCACACCCCGATTAAGCAGGTAACGGGCCACGGCAAAGGCGTCTCCCCCGTTGTTGCCCCGGCCGGCAAATATTCCCACCCGCCTGGTTAAAAGGTCGGGAAAATGGCGGAACATGGCGCTAACCGTGGCTCTGGCCGCATTCTCCATCAACACCATTCCCGGAATGCCGAAATCCTCGATAGCCCTTCGGTCCAGTATTCTCATGATTTCCGCAGTGGCCAGCTTCATCTTTACATCCTTTTCAGGTAAATTCGAAATTCGAAACAAAGAAAGTAAATGATATTCGGGGCTCGGATTTATAGTTGATGATCTCGTAAAAAGTCAGGAAAGCCGTCACTCCTGCGAAAGCAGTCCGCCTCAGGCGGACAGAACTGCTTGAATTAACTGGATTCCCGCTTTCGCGGGAATGACGAAAATGGATGAAAAAGGACTTTTTACGAGATCATCATAGTTGATTACGTTTGGTTTCGGATTTTGATATTCGGATTTCGGATTTTAATTTTTGCGTCCTCAGCGTGCTCTGCGGTAAAATTATTCGTCTTTTACTTCCAATACGACGATGGCGCTGCTGTATTCGCGATCATGGGTGATGCTTACAAAGACCCCGGCGATTTTCTCTTTCGTACATACTTGTAAGGCCTGGCCGCCCAATTTCAATATGGGCTTACCCAGCGGTCCGCGAGTAACCTCAACATCTTTCCAGTGAATTCCCCTTCTCATTCCTATGCCCAGGGCCTTGACAAAAGCTTCCTTGGCCGCAAAGCGGGCAGCAAAATTGGGGGAAGGATTTTTCTTTTTTGAACAATAGTCTATTTCGCCCGAAGTAAATATTTTTTGGGTGAACCGTTCTCCCCAGCGCTCAAGGTCTTGTTCGATCCGCTTAATCTGGACAATGTCAATGCCAATGCCGTAGATCATAATGCTTAGAATTCAGAAGACAAAATACAGAATCAGGAGTCAGAAGTCAGAAGAAAAACTAATTTTATTCATTCTGATTTCTATCGTCTATCGTCCATCGTCTGCCGTCCATCGTCTGCCGTCTATCGTCTATCTCCAGTCGTCTATCGGACTGATCAATCTCTTCATCTCCCGCACCGCCCGATCCAGGCCCACCAGGACTGCCCTGGAGATAATGCTGTGTCCGATGCTGTAGTCCTCAATTCCCGGGATAGTGGTAAAGGGGTGAACGTTTTGGTAATCCAGTCCGTGCCCGATGTTGACCCTAAGGCCAAGGCGGCGGGCTTGCCGGATACCCCGGGCAATTTGCTGAAATTCTTTCTGCTTTGTTTTTTCATCAAGGGCATCGGCATATTTTCCGGTATGGATTTCTACGAAATCGGCCCCTACCCTTTTACTGGCCTTAATCTGATAGGGATCGGCATTTATGAAAAGACTGGTTTTAATGCCGGCTTTCTTCAGTTTCTGGATGTTCTTTTTAAGGGATGACTGGTTGGCCAGAACATCCAACCCTCCCTCAGTGGTCAGCTCCTGGCGCCGTTCCGGCACAAAAGTAACCAAATCAGGTTTGACCTTCAGGGCTATTTGCATGATTTCTTCGGTGTTGGCCATTTCCAGGTTGAGGCGGGTTTTGACAGTCTTTCGTAAAAGTTCCAAATCCCGATCCTGGATATGCCTTCGATCCTCCCGCAGATGAACAATTATTCCGTCGGCTCCGGCGAGTTCCGCAATCATGGCAGCGGCGGCGGGATCCGGTTGTTTCCCGCCCCGGGCCTGCCGCAGAGTGGCCACGTGATCTATATTCACCGAGAGTTCGGGCACAAATGCCTCCTTATAAATAAAATAATAGGCTCACGGCCCAAGGCTAATGGTTCAAGGTGCAGGGTTTATGGTTGA
>JASEHN010000444.1 GCA_030018715.1 Thermodesulfobacteriota bacterium
TTGCGGCTACCTTTCAACCTATAAATCGCTCAATTTAGGCATTATTTAACTGCTGTTTTGCCCACATGCGTGGGACACCCCGTCGACGCCAAAGAGCGGAGGGAATGTTTATGCAGAGCGTTCCCAACTTCGGTGGGGTGAGGACCGCTTCTGCATTCGCAATGTTAAATTTGAAGAAGGAATTAGGGGGCACCATCCTCCACCTCCTCCAAGCCGCATTCGCCCCCTTCATCTTGGCCACCATCTCAGCCGGCATTTTTATCTCCGCACAAGATTATTATTTCAAGAGGCGGCGCATGGGCAAACCATGGGGTAGTGAGAAGTATTCCCTAACCTCACATCCGCTATAGATGCATCTTCAGCTTACTCCATCCAGATCATTTGCCGCCGGCGACCATGACCGGCGTCGCCGCGGCCGGCCGCCAGCTCCAGTATTTTTGCAGGAGAAGGGTTAGTCCGAATAAGGAATAACCGATGAGGTCAGTGGGGAGGCGAGAATCGATCAAAGCAAGAGCGGCTCCAAAGAGCAATGCCCGCTCAATGAAATTGGCCGGTTTGATCAAATAGCCGATCATCGAAGCGGAGAGAGCGATCACCCCTATGCACGCGGAGACAAATCCAATCATCACCCCGAGCATAGGGCCTTGTCCTAAAAGGCTTGGGTTGTAAACAAACATAAAGGGGACTAAAAACCCTGCAAAGCCTATGCGGCAGGCGGTCAAAGCGGTCCGGAACCAATGGGCCCCGGCAATCGCTGACCCCACATAGGCTGCCAAGGCCACGGGTGGCGTCACTCCAGCCAGGACCCCATAATAGAAAATGAAAAAATGGGCGGTCAGGGAATCCAAACCCACATTGATAAAAGCGCCGGCCACGATGGAGATCCCTAAAATATAGGCCGCCACTGTCGGCACGCCCATGCCCAGGATCATGGTGACAACCATCCCCAACAGCAAAGCGATTATAAGGGATTGGCCGCTTAAGGCGATGATGACCGAAGAGAACTTAACAGCCAATCCGGTCATCCCTACAACGGCCACCACAATTTGAACCAACACAGCCATGGAGGCTACAAAAGCAGCCGTATAGGCCCCCGCCTCCAGGGCTTTCCCGACCTTTTTTAGTGCTTCCCACAGGCCTTTTTTACTTTTTTGAGAGATAAGGTAAAGAAAAAGCCCGCTGATAAAAGCCCAAAAGGCGCATGTAGTCGGAGTATACATCATAGCCAATAAAACGATCAAAAGGATTAATGGAATAAAGAGGGTATGACTTCCAGCGAACATCTCTTTAAGGGGGATCTTTCCTGCATCCGGATCCGGAGGTATTCCCAAGCGTTTGGCCTCAAATTGGACAGCCATCCAACATCCAAGATAATAGAGGATGGCTGGAATCAAGGCGGCGGCGGCAATTTTGAAATAGGAGATGCCCAGGATATCGGCCATGATGAAGGCTGCCGCACCCAGGATCGGCGGCATGATCTGGCCGCCACAGGAGGCAGCCGCCTCGACGGCGGCGGCAAAATGGGGTTTGTAACCCTTGGACTTCATCAACGGAATAGTAAATACGCCAGTCGTTGCCACGTTGGCCGCGGTGGACCCGCTGATCATTCCGAAGAGCATGCTGGAGATGACTGCCACCTTGGGAGGTCCGCCCGTCAGCCTGCCGGTTAGGGCATAGGCCAACCGGATAAAAACATCACCGCCCCCGGTGTGAATCAATAATCCCCCAAAGATGACGAAGATGGCAATCACGCATGCAGAAACACGAAGGATCGCACCATAGATCCCCAATTCCCCGAGATAGATGCTGGCAAGGATATCCTTTATGGAAAAACCGGAATGAGCCCATACCCCCGGGAAGTAGGGACCGAGGTAGGCATAAAAAAGGCCAACGGTCGCAATAATAGGTAATACTAGACCCATTGTCCGACGCGAGGCTTCGAGCACGAGGATCACCATGATTCCGCCGAAGACAAGATCCATGGTTGTGGGGGAGAGATAACCCAGCTCATAAAGGATGCGATCGAAGTTGAGCATATAATATATATTACCGCTAAGGCCCAAAACCGTGAGGACAACATCCCAGACTTGGACGTCATTCCTGCTTGAGCTTCGTTTTCGGGCGGGATACGTTATGAAGATCAGTAAGAAGGCAAACATGAGGTGAACAGTGTTTTGAAGAACCCACGCTCCAGTCCCCGCCGTATAAATATGGAAAAGGGCCATCGCTATGGCGATGGCCCTCATGGAATATATCCAGAAACCCGTGAGGAGCCGCTTGGGTGTCGCTTCTTTTTCAATGGCTTTCTGTTGTTCGTCACTAAACTGGAACTGGGCAGAAGTCTCAAGTGGGTTTCTGGGCATCAGTTTCCTCCAGGATAAACGAAGAGTGAATTTTTAGGATTCACTGCGCTTCGGGTGGAATGGCCTCTTTGGGAATTTTTAGCCCGATCTCGCGATAATATTTCAACGCCCCCCTGTGAAGTGGGGCAGTGGCGGAGAGGGGCATATCTTCGGGTTTTGATTTCGCCACTAAGGGAAAGGCCTTGGCGATCTCTGGCAGGTTGTTCCAATAGGTTCTCACCATGTCATAAACTACACCATCCGGGAGTCCCTTGTTGGCGCCAACATAGTTGAATAAACCCATGGTAACAGCCTCCGGAACATCCTTATAAGTATTGGCGGGAATCACCGTTCTAACCAAGAAAGGATAGGCTTCCGACACTTTTTTAACTTGATCCTCTCTTAGGGAGAGGAGGCGGATGGGCCGAAAGGCATGTGCCTCCACAAAAATCGGTGTGGGTAAGGTCCCGTTGTAACTGAAACCTGCTATTCTCCCATCTTTAAAAGCCTCCGCTGCATCAGCGAGTTTGGCCCGGTAAAACTTGGTTTTGAAGCCGAGTACCTCGAAAACCTTCTCGGTGATATACTCTCCGCCTCCACCTACGGTGCTGGGGTTAAAAAGTTTACCTTCCAATTCCTCAAAGGTTTTGATGCCACCATCCCTGGCCACTGCCCAATGCATAAATCCTGTAGCGCCGGTCCAGAGCAGGCGGAGGTTGGGGGTGGCTTTGCCTTCGAACCGGCCGATGCCCCGATAGGCTTCATAGGCGACCAAGGCTTCAGTCAATCCCATTTCCAGTTCGTCCTTACTCATCCGGATCGTATTCTCTCTTGTTCCGCCTGTTTCCCGGACGCTGATCTCCACCGTGGGGAGATTCCGGTTTATGACGGTGGCTGTCTGAGAGAGCCAGAAATACCACCCACTTCCACTCGGCACCGCCCCTAGCCTTAGAAGAGTCTTCTTCTCTTGAGCTACGGAGCCTTCGGGGTTCACCCAGAAGAAACCAGTGAAAAAAAGCAAAAAAAAGACCAACCAAAGCTTTTTTTTATGATTCATTACTTTTTGCATATTCACTCCCCCTTTCTTTTTTTAT
>JASEHN010000445.1 GCA_030018715.1 Thermodesulfobacteriota bacterium
GGAAGAAATTCTTAGCTGGTTTTACCGGTTTGGCGTTAGCGTTCAAGAAATCTCTTTAAAAGATTGAATGAATGAAAATCCTGTTAATTAATCCTCCTCCCAGAGAATTGAACCGCGAAGAGGTGGTGATTCCGCCATTGGGACTTGCTTATTTAGCCTCGGCCCTTGAGCGGGAAGGACATGAGGTCAAGATCCTCGATGCGTTTGCCCTAAGACTGAGCTGGAATGATTTTGCAAAAGCAGTGGAAAAAGAAAAGGCGGAGCTTATCGGAATCGGGGGTATGACTCCCACGATCGATAGCACCCTGCGGGCGATTAAAATCTGCCGTCCTCACGCTCGATACATTGTAACAGGGGGACCCCATTTTTCGGTCCATAAGCAGGATTTTTTTAAAGATTGCCCGGAGCTTGATTTTGGGATTGCGGGGGAAGGGGAAGATAGTTTTAGAACCCTGCTTGAACGGTTAGAAGAAGGAAAGGACCCCTGGGACATTCCTGGTTTGGCGGGGCCGGAAAAATCCAATCCCCCGGCTCATTTCAGGAAAGACCTGGATAGTATCCCCTTCCCTGCCCGCCACCTTTTGCCCAATCACTTATACCGTTACGCTCTTTGGCCCGGGAAAAAAGTCACGACAATGATCACTTCCCGGGGATGTCCTTACCATTGTATCTTCTGTGACAAATCAATATTCGGCTCGAAGTGGAGAGCCCGAAGCCCGCGGAACGTGTTGGATGAGATGGAGGAAGTTGTAAGGAATTTCGGCATTGATTACATGATTCTTTATGATGACCTTTTCACCTTGAATAAAGAGCGGGTTATGGCAATCTGCCAGGGAATTTTGGAACGGGGTTTACGATTCCAATGGAAGTGCGAAGGACGGGTGGACCGTGTGGACGAGGAGATGCTTGTCTGGTTGAAAAAGGCAGGATGTTCCATGATCGCTTATGGAGTAGAAAGCGGGAACCAGGTGAGCATCGATTATTTACAAAAAGGGATTACGCTTTCCCAGATACGCCGGGCTTTCGCATTAACCCGCCAGGCTGGAATCCGGCCCATGGCCTATTTTATTCTTGGGATTCCTGTGGAAACCTATGGTCAGGGATTGGAGACGATCCGCTTTGCTAAAGAGTTAAACCCCGAGTACGCGCAATTCAGTATTCTTTCCCCTTTTCCTGGGACAAAGCTCTACGAGGAAGCCAAAGACAAGGGATGGTATCAAGAGGTGGAGGCCAATAATCCCTTTGATAAAGACCAAAAACGCCCTGTGCTGATCTCAGAGAACTGGTCGGAAGAAAAACTGAAAAAAATCTTGCGTCAGGCCCATAAATCGTTTTATTTCCGGCCCAGTTATGTCCTGAGGAAATTACGCAGCATAAGGGGGTTTAGGCAATTGCTCTCTCTCTGGGGGGTCGGGTGTGGGCTTTTTCGCTGGTATTTCTCAAAGGGAACTTCACGGTGACAGGGCCCCTTCGCCAGCGGGAACAATACGCCAAAGGCGGACTCGGGAGATGGTACTGGGACCTTCGCGACCGGAGGACACTTTCCTACATCGGCCAGGAAAAAATTATTGTAGATGTGGGGTGCGGCGAAGGCATCACTCTGGAAAAACTGGTTAGTAAATTTCCTGATCGCCAGATCACGGGCATCGATTATTCTCCGGAAAATGTGGAGGTCTGCAAGGAACGTCGGCTACCGGCTCGCCTGGGCAATGTCTATGAGCTTGATTTCGAGGATGAATCAGTTGATTGCTGCCTTTTTATGGAGGTGATAGAACATCTGCTGGACCCCCTGAAAGCCTTACAGGAGATTCATCGCATTATGCGCATAGGTGGGCGTCTTTTAGTGGTTTTCCCCAACGATTTACTTTTCAAGATGGCTCGACTGGCCTGTTTGAAGTTTCAGGAGGCTTTTACCCCTTCGGGGCACGTCAAACAGTGGACCCCAAAGGAGATGCAAAGCACTATGGAAAAGGCGGGCTTTGCCATAGTAGATTTACAATGCCTTCCTTTTTATTTCTGGAGGTGCAGCCTTCACTGTCTCGTGGTGGCCAGGAAGAAATAACCGGGGGAGAGAAATGTTAGAGAGCTTGGGGAATGGAAAAAAGGAAAAAATTTTGGTAGTCATTCCCGCTCTCAATGAGGCAGAACAGATTGCCCAGGTAGTGCAACAGGTGAAGCAGGAGTTGCCGGAAGCTCAGGTTTTAGTTGTGAACGATGGCTCAACCGATCAAACAGAAAAAATCGCCTTTCGAGCAGGGGCAAAAGTTTTATCCCATCCTTTTAATATGGGCTATGGAGTTGCTTTGCAGACTGGGTATAAGTATGCCTTGAAATACGGGTTTGATTATGTGCTTCAGATGGATGGGGATGGACAACATGACCATCACTACCTTCAGGTTCTTCTCAAGGAAGTAATAAAAGGAGGGGTCGATGTGGCCATTGGTTCGAGGTTCTTGGGGGAAGGGAAATATCAAGTTCCTCTGCTTCGTAGCTTGGGTATGAAGCTTTTTGGGTTCATCGCCAGCCGATTGAGCGGCCAAAAAATTACCGACCCAACCTCCGGGTACCAGGCCCTGAACCGGAAGGCGATAGAATTCTATACCCGAGATATTTTCCCGGGAGACTACCCGGATGCAGATGTCCTGATAATGCTCCACCGAGTAGGTTTGCGGTTTCGGGAAGTGCCGGTGGGTATGCATCCCAATCTTAATGGGCGGTCCATGCACAGCGGCTTAAAACCTCTTTACTACACTTACAAGATGCTTCTTTCCATTATGCTGAACCTGATGCGCAAAAAATGACAAAAAAACATCATTGGACACAGATTCACCCTGTTAGATGCTTTCTATCTAACAGGGTAAACACAGATTTTCAGGATAAACTAAAAAATAATTATCTGCGTAAATCTGCGTCCTATTAAATCTTGCTCTGCGTTCTTGGCGTGCTCTGCGGTGAATGATTTAGGAAGAGAAAAGGAGAAAGACCATGTTTCTACACCAAAAGATTTTTGCCATAGTGGCCAGTATCTTGATTATGTTTATCGTAGTGGAGTTGGTCAGGCGAAGAAGGCTACGGGAGGAATATTCCTGGTTGTGGTTGCTGACGGGAGCGGTTATCATTCTCCTGGTGGTTTGGTATGACCTGCTGGTTTTTATTACTCACCTCATCGGAGCGATCGCTCCGACAACCACCTTGTTTATTTTTGGTCTCCTTTTCTTGATGCTTATCAGCTTGCACTATTCTATACAGATATCAAAGTTGTCTCACCAGGTAAAAGAAATGGCCCAGCAGTTAACCCTTCTGAAGGGCCAGGTTGAGGACCGCGCAGACTCTTGATGAATTTTAAAGATTTTTGAAACTATTTAGCCACCGAGGTCACAGAGAGCACAGAGATATAAGGGCCGAAAATGGAAAATAATTTAACACGGCATACTC
>JASEHN010000446.1 GCA_030018715.1 Thermodesulfobacteriota bacterium
TTTTTTTCAAATTGCCCATGCAGTAAACTCCTTTTTCGTAACCGTTTAGCGTTTGGAAAAGACCTTCTCAAAAATCCCTGCCCCTCTCCTTTCCCCAAAGAATGAAGAGTTCCTTTATGGCAACTCGCCAAAATATTCCGTCTTTCCTTCCTTGGAAAAAGGGAATGAGCAAGGATTTGACAACATTATAAAATGGCGGAAGTGCATGGGAATCGAACCCACCTGCCGCCTTGCTCAGACGGCACACTGGATTTGAAGTCCAGGAGAGCCACCAGTGCCCTATCCACTTCCACTCAATAAAAGGCTTTAGCCGAACTTTATTTGATATACCCCTTACTCTTCAGACCCTCATAAAGACTCTTGGCTTTGTTCACGCTGTCCACTATCAAGGCTGCGGTCATGGTTGCTGAGGAGATCGTGTCTAACTGAGGGTCAAAGTCCACAGGCTGGAGGATCGACCGGCCGACCAAACGCTGTTTCATTCGTTCTATCTCCTGGGCATTCCAGGAAAGATTGCCCATCTTGGTCACTTGCAGGGGGAGGAAATTCACGACTATCCCTTTTTCGTTAAAAGCGAAAATAAAATGGGTAGCATGGCAGATGTCGCAGGTTGGCGCCCGGCTGGCAAATTTGGCGAATAAGTGGAATTTCTGCATTCCTTCCTGAATCTCCCCCACGTAGACTTCTTCTGCGTCTGGCAGGGCTACCTTGGCTACCTGCAGGACCTTCCATTTCGGGCTGAGCATGGACTCCTGGGCTTTTTTCAGCAACTCATCTTCATTGTAGCGGAGATGGAGTTTTCGGCCTTTAGCCTGCTGGAGAGAAGGGTCTTTGTGTTGTTTCAAAAGGGCGCTTACATCGGCTTTTAAAGAATCGTTTATTTCTTTCAGGATCTTTTCCGGGTCCTTGGTCAGCCCAACTTTCGTATTGGCCACAAGCTGGCCAGAATCCGTCTTGCGGATAAAGAGGGTGAAGGGAGTTGCTCCGGGGTCACCAATCGCTTCGTAGGCCAGGAACTTGGGATCGGGAAGGATAGGGAAGAGGACCTTTTTCTCCGCCCGGAAAGAATCCACTTCTCTCTGGTTATTCCCTGCTCCTATGCCCAAAAACTTTATTCTTCCTTTCAGTTGAGGATCCTTCTCCACCATGGTGAATACCTGATTCATGACCGGAGCTTGAAGCTGGCAGGAGAAACAGTACTTGTTGAGATATTCGAGGACGATCAATTCGGCTTTGATCTCTTTTAGAGAAAATGAATCCGATTTGACCAACCCGAATAATTTTTGGGGTATTCCAAGATAATCAATGTCAGGGTTGGTTAAGGTCATGGGGAAAGAATATTCGGGGAAAAAATCTCCGGGTGTAATGATTCTCCCCTTCTCCAGGGTCCAGCCCGGAAGACCTGAAAAAATTATCACGGCTCCAATCAAGATCGCTGCCGCAAAGTTTGTCAATTTTTTCATTTTCCGCCTCTCCCCTCATTGATTCTTTCAATGATTCTTTCAATCAGTATAAGGGATATATCCTGGTTGTCAATATGGTTAAAATCTGACCGTCGATCACTTTATTTACGATCATGCGGATAATCAAATCCATGCCCAGGCTCAGGCGGAAGGCCGCTCGGCTCAGGAAAATGAGGCGCTGACTTTTTCATCGGTTCAGGCGGGGAGATGCTTCTTTTCTTGACAAGGGAATCTTTCTTAGCGCCGGTAACTTCCAGGTTTTTCCTCCCCCGCCGCAGGTTATAGGAAGAGAAGCAAAGGTTTAGGACATAAGAAATTCCCAGCCGATTTTCCTTTCGCCGATCCCCCTCCCGCCTGAGCCACAATAAAGGTTGAAGAATAAAAGTGATCGACGGTCAGGGTTAAAATACCTGCTTTGAATCACCCGCCGTTTTATACGAGGCCTTCGGGGAGGGCGTTGCGCTGGAAGGAAAGGCCAGTGGAAAGTTCTTTTAAGAAAAGATCAACCTGGGTGAACGGAAGGTAAAGAAGCTGCGGCTCCTGAAGTTGCACCTTATATCCTTTGAGCCAGGCCCGGGCTTTACGGTTTCCCTGGGGGATCAGCGAACCTAAAATCACAGCGCCCATTTCGCGGGCCTCCTGGCCAGGAAGACTTCCGCCGGCAGTGGCCGGATTGGAGCCATCCGGGAAAGGACCAGTTTTTATCTCCGGCTACATAAAAGTTAGCCGGCTGGCCAGAGTATGAATGAGTTGGGGGTTGCGGAACTTTACGGCAGGAATGTAAAAATAGATGGGCCTGCGGCCCTCCTTCTCCTGGTTTATCACCCGCGGCGGGGGAGCTATGCGGTAAAGGTCCGCCATGGTCTCGAGGCGCTCTCCGCCCGATTCTATGAAAGTTCGAAAACGCCAGAACGGCACCCAGAACAACTCTTTCATAGATTGATTAAGCGCTGGCCAAAAGGTTTGGTATTCGACCTCGGCCCATTCTCCCCCCTTCTCACCCCAAAGGCGCCGGCAGGTAGAACAGAAGTGGAGCACACTTAAAGGATAAAAAGAAAAAGCCCATCCGCAGTTTGGGCAGCGGAAGGGCAGAAAACGCAGTTCACTAAATTTAAAAGACTTGCGGCTCTCTTCTCCCTTAAGTTTTTTCAAGATGGAGGATCCATCGGGGATTATCCTGAGCACTTTTTTTCCGGCGGCGTCGATGAGAAGGACTTCCCGCCCTTCGGCATGCTGGCAATCCACGTACCAGATGGGAAAATAGATTACCGAAAATTCCTTTCCTACAAAGCTCTGCAGGTTCACTTCCGTGATCAAACCTTCGGCCTCAAAAAATAAATTGGAGAAACGGTCTGCCTCGGCCTGGACCTGCTCCAGCAGGGTTCCTAAGGGGAGAAAAGATCCCCGTTTCTCCAAATGTTCCCGGTCAAAAGACTGAAGACGAAGGGCCTGGGAACGTACTCCCAGGCTGGAGAGGCCTATCTCCAGGCCGGCATATCCCGGAACGGTATGATCCAGTAAACGGGTTAAGAGAACCTTCATCCTTTCCATGGGCGGGGGAACCCCGGCTTCGGTTTCGACTTTCATGGGCTTCAACCCAAAAACCCATAGATACACGCTTCCCCGCATGCGCCAGAAAGGGGCGTAGAAGAGAAAGGCTTCCGCTGGCCGAAGGGATCGCTTGCCCAGGCCGGTGAGGTGCTCAAGCGCTTGGGCCTGGGCCGCCTGCCGGTCCCGAACCTGAGCCGGAAGGACATAGCGGAGAACCCCTTCCCTCCCGGCAATTAGGAGCGCAGAGCCGCAGAATTCGCACCGGATTACATGGGCGTCTTCCAGAAAGGCGATGTCCCCGCCGCACTGAGGGCAGTGGATTTGGATACTGATTTTCGCTTCGCCAGGAATTTTCATTTTGAATTATTGTAACACTTTAGCCCTTTGAAAAGAGGTGGGGCGTAAGGTCAGAGGGAATCC
>JASEHN010000447.1 GCA_030018715.1 Thermodesulfobacteriota bacterium
TCGCTGACCACTGTTAGCTGAAGGCTGAGCGCTTTCCAGGAAAGCGTATCTATAACCTCCACCTAAGCCCTTCTTCACCCAAAACCAGAGGTTCAAATTTTTAATGGACCAAAAGCGCAGAAAAAAGTTAATAAAAAAACTGCAATCCATCGTTGGCCGGGAATGGGTTTTACACGCCTCTCCTCACCTTCAGGTTTACGGCTATGATGCCTCGTTAGGCCATTCCCTCCCGGACTTCATTGTCCTTCCGGAAAACGCCCGGGAGGTCGCCGCCACAGTCCAACTGGCTCTGAAAGAAAAAATCCCCTATCTTCCCCGGGGAGCTGGCACAAACCTTACCGGCGGCTCGATTCCCTGCCAGGGGGGGATTGTAATCGAGGTTTCCCGCATGAAAGCCCTGCGGTCGATTGACCTAAAAAACTTAAGGGCCGAAGTTGAAGTCGGAGCCACCAATCTGGAAGTGCAGAATGCCCTGGCGCCTTCAGGTTATCTTTACGCTCCAGACCCGGCCAGCCAGAAAGTCTCCACCATCGGCGGCAACGTAGGTGAAAACTCCGGTGGCCCTCATTGTTTGAAGTATGGCGTTACCACCAACCATGTGCTGGGCCTGGAAATGGTCATGCCCGATGGAAAGATCATCCCCCTGGGAGGAAAGTGTCTGGACCCCCCGGGATATGACCTCGTCGGCCTCATGGTAGGCTCGGAAGGAACATTAGGCATGGCCATCCAGGCCACCCTGCGCTTGCTCCACCAGCCTCAGGCGGTCCAAACCATCCTGGCCATCTTTGACGGCATTGAAGATGCCAGCAAAACCGTTTCAGCCATTATCGCCGCCGGCATAATCCCTGCGGCTCTGGAAATGATCGATAAAGTGGTGCTGCAAGCCGTAGAGGCCTCCGTACACGCCGGTTATCCTCTGGACGCTGAAGGGGTTTTGATCATCGAGCTCGACGGCATCCGGGAAGGCATGGAGCGTCAGGCCGGGCGCATCCGCCAAATATGCCAGGATAACCATGTTCGTGAAGTGCGATTGGCCAAAACCGCCGGCGAGAGGGAGGTTCTCTGGAAAGGCCGCCGCGGGGCCTTCGGGGCCGTAGCCCGGGTTAAGACCAGCTATTTATGTGCCGATGGGACTGTCCCGCGCACAAAGCTTCCCCAGATTTTGCGGCAGGTGGGGGAAATCGGCCAAAAGCATAACCTGACCATCGGCAACGTCTTCCACGCCGGAGATGGAAACCTCCACCCCTTGATTCTTTTTGATGACCGGGATGAAAACGAGAGGGCCCGGGTCATTCAGGCAGGGAAGGAGATCCTTGAAGCCTGTGCCCTTGCCGGAGGGACAATAAGCGGCGAACACGGCATTGGCCTGGAGAAGATTGAATCCATGAATTTAATCTTTTCTCCGGAAGACATTTCCTTCATGCGTAAAGTCAAAGAGGCCCTGGACCCCACGGGTCTTTGCAACCCTGGTAAAATTTTCCCGACGGCGGAGGCTTCCTCTCAAACGATCCCGGCCCAACAAGAATTGTCTCCGGGGGGAGACTTCCTTGCCGGTCTTATTAAAATTGTCGGCCAAGAAAATTGTTATGGGGCGGCTTCCGAAGCTGAAAAATACTCCGTGGACGGGAAAGTGCCCAAAGCAGTGGCTTTTCCGGGAAGCGTGCAAGAAACCAGTGAGATTCTCCGTCTCGCTGCCGCAAAGAACTCTTCCCTCATCCCCATGGGAAGAGGAACGAAGATGGCTTACGGAAATCCCCCTTACCGGGTCGATTCTGTTCTCAACCTATCGCGCATGAACCGCGTCCTGGAGCTCGACCTGGAAAACCTTACGATTACCCTGGAAGCCGGGGTGAAGCTTCAGGATATACAGGCAACTCTTGCTCAACACCGCTGTTTTATCCCGCTGGATGCGCCCTTGGCCGAGGCCACAATCGGGGGTATTCTCTCCACCAACTCCAGCGGCCCGAAGAGACTACTCTACGGCAGCGCCCGGGACATTACTTTAGGAGCAAAGATAGTTCTGGCGGGGGGTGAAATAGTCAAATCCGGCGGCAAGACCGTGAAAAACGTCTCCGGCTATGACATGACCAAACTTTACATCGGTTCTCTCGGAACGCTGGGGATCATCGTTGAAGCTACTCTGCGCCTCTTGCCCGCTCCTGAGCAGGAAGCTCTCCTCCTCCTTCCCTGCCGGGAGGTATCACAGGCCGTGGCCGTGGCTTCCCAGATCATCCACTCTGACCTTCTGCCTTCTTCTTTAATTCTTTGCAACAAGAAAAGCGCGACCATCCTTTCCCGCACTGTCGCTCCTGCCCTCCCCCAAGGGTTTTTATTGCTTATCGGAGTGGAAGGGACCCGCGAAGCTGTGGAAGCGCAAATTCAAATAATCCAAAACATGAAGGAAGAAGGTGTTTCCGGTTTCCAGGTTTTTAAAGACTCGCTGGCCGGGGAAGTCTGGAAAACGATCACTGAAATCCATGGAAAGGGAACAGCCGTTTCCTGTAAAGCATCCACTTCCCTTTCCCGGGGCGGGGAACTTTTTAAAAAGGCTGAAGCTTTATCATCGGATAATGCCCTGGAAACCGCTATCCTCGCCCATCTCGGAACTGGAACCGTAAATCTCTTCTTCGGAGCGGACGAAGAAGCCGGGTTGTGGCAAGCAGGCAAAATCCCGGAAATCATCGCCTATCTCAGAAAAGAAGCCGAAGAGGGAGGGGGAAGCTTAGTGATTGAAGCCGCCCCGCTTACGCTCAAAGAAAACATCTCAGTATGGGGGCAGCCGGGACCTTCTTTCCCATACATGAAAGCTATAAAAAACGCCCTGGACCCCTTGAACCTGCTGAACCCAGGGCGATTTTACGGTGGTCTATGAAAGCGTCTCTTATAGACGAAGTAGCCAAATGCAACCGTTGCGGATTCTGCCTGGCCGCCTGTCCGGTCTATCAGGCCACGGGCGTGGAGACCAAAGCTCCGCGAGGCCGGAACTCTCTGGCCCGGTCCCTGATGAAGAAAGACTTTACCTGGCCCTCAAGCCCGGAGACACGGGAATCCCTGTTTCAATGCTTAGGCTGCCGGGCCTGCGTGGAAGCCTGTTTCCCGGCAGTTTCGACCGACGAAATCGTGGCTTCCGTACGTTCTGATTACTACCGCGAATTCGGTGAAACCTGGTGGCAGCGCCACCTTTTCCGCCGCCTGCTGCCGGATCCGCAAAGGTTATCCGCGGCCATCAAGAAAGCTTTCCTGCTGAAGAGCGGCGCAAACTTGCTTCGGGCCTTGAGCTTTCTTCCCTGGTTGAACCGGAATCTTCTCCAGGCCGTGGACTTATTGCCGCCTTTACCCGATCATACCCTGCGGGAACGATGGCCAGACCTGGTCAGAGGGAAAATGGGGAAAGGGAAAAAGATCGCCTATTTCGGCGGCTGCGCTTTCAATT
>JASEHN010000448.1 GCA_030018715.1 Thermodesulfobacteriota bacterium
GGGAAACCCAACCGATGCTTCCGGCGCGTTCCGGCCTGGCCCCCGGGCCTAAACAGAGGCGTTGCCGCCTTTTTTTCAAAACTCTAGACTGATACCTTTTTCTTAATCATGGTTTTAATAACTCTGTGATCTCTGTGTGCTCTGTGGCTAATTTAAAGGAAACATGGCTAAAAACCTGCAAACCTCAAGCCGGCGCGTAAAACCCGGCAAGGGCAACCTAAAAACCAAAATCCGCCAACCGGAATCAGTAGAGTCTTTCGTATTCCCGGCCCAGGCCGAAGAGCCGCTCATTTTAACGATCGACATCGGCACTTCTTCGGTGCGGGCTGGCCTCTTCGATCGGCTGGGCCGGGCAGTAGAAGGAATCGAAACACGCCGGGGACACGAGATCCGGGCCACTGCTGAAGGGGCTGCCGAAGCCGACCCCGATCAACTGCTGGAGCTTGTCTTCAACTGTCTGGATGGGGTGATGGCCAAGACCGGCCGGTTGGCCAGTAAAATTGCCGGGGTAGCTGCCTGCACCTTTGTCAACAACATTTTGGGGATTGACAAAAAAAACCGGGCAGTGACTCCGCTCACCACCTATGCCGACACCCGCGCCGAAGCAGAGGTGGCCGGGCTGAAGGCCGACTTTGATGAAGAGTCTGCGCATGACCGGACGGGGTGCCATTTTCACTCCAGCTATTTACCAGCTCGTTTTCGCTGGCTAAGTAACCATCAACCTGACCTTTTCCGGCGCGTGGCCCGATGGGTATCCATCGGCGAATATCTGGAGATGAAACTGTTTGGGAAAACCGCGGTGAGCTACTCGGTAGCTTCCTGGACCGGATTGCTTAACCGCCGCAAACTGGTCTGGGATGTAATACTTCTTTCGAAGCTCCCGGTTGGGGTGGACCAACTTTCTCCGCTCACTGATGTAAACATCCCCCGGCGCGGCCTCCGCCCCAAATTTGCCGCCCGCTGGCCTGCTCTGCAACATTTGCCCTGGTTTCCAGCGGTGGGCGACGGAGCAACCGCCAACATCGGCAGCGGTTGTCTTTCTCCTGCGCGGGTGGCCTTAACTGTGGGTACGACCAGCGCATTGCGCGTCGTCCTGAACTCGCCGGCCAAACATCTGCCCCATGGATTGTGGTGTTACCGGGTGGATGGCCGGCGTTCGCTTCTCGGCGGAGCTTTGAGCGAGGGCGGAAGCGTATTCGCCTGGATGAAGGCCACTTTGCGCCTTAAAAATTATCCCGGATTGGATAAGGCTCTGGCTGATCTGGAACCTGACGCCCATGGCCTGACAGTTCTGCCCTTCCTGGCCGGAGAACGCAGCCCGGGCTGGGCCGGCCATGCCCGGGCCACGATCCATGGACTGTCGCTGGCCACCACACCCCTGCATATCCTGCGGGCCGCCTTAGAGGCTGTTGCCTACCGCGTTGCTCTGGTGTTCGGGTTGTTACGTCAGGAACTACCTTCCGAGCCGCAAATTGTGGCCAGCGGTGGGGCGCTGCTCAGCTCCCCCGTCTGGCTTACGATCATGGCTGACGTGCTGGAAAGGCCGGTAGCTGTATCCAGCGTCCAGGAGGCTTCGAGCCGGGGAGCAGCATTATTAGCCCTGGAAGCTCTGGGAGAATTTTCTGATCTTGCGGAAATCCCGGATTTTATTGGGACCGTCTATCAGCCAAACGCAAACAGATATCTTCGGTACCGTAAGGCCAGGGAACGGCAGCAGGCCTTATATGAGAAGGTGGTTAAACGGAGTTAGAATACAGAAGTCAGAAGTCAGAATAACTGATACCTAATTTTTATAGCGAGCGCTGGTTCAGGAAATAAAAAACAGCCCAAAGGTTGATACTCTCGTAAAAAATCAAAATTGGGATGGCAAAGTAAAAAGCTCCATATGCAAGGCGCGCAAAACCTGAGGAGTGAGGCGTACTTACAAGGTACGCCGCAACGACGAAGGTGAAGCGCAACGCCGCAGATGGACTTTTTACGAAGCCATCAAGGTTAAAGCGTATGGAAAAAAGACAGATCAAAGGTCAGAAAGAACTTCGAGAGAAAGTCCTGGATGCGGGTCTTTGCACGAACTGCGGAGCTTGCCTAAACCTTTGCCCTTATCACGCTTCCTATCAGGACAACATGATTATCATCGATTCCTGTGATCGGGAAGAAGGGCGATGCTATGCCTTTTGCCCCAGGACTTACACGGATTTACAGTCCCTGCGGCAAAACCTGTTTAACCCGGATGAATTCACTCCCGAGCTGGGACCCTTCAAGGGATTCTATATGACCCGCGCTGCCGATCCTAAGGTGCGGCGATCCGCCCAGCATGGCGGAACGGTTACGGCTCTGCTTTCTCTGGCCCTTCAGGAAGGCTTAATCGATGCGGCTGTCATCGCCGAAGAGGGGGGAACCTTTTTGCCCGCAGGATTTGTGGCCAAGACACCCTTGGAAGTGGTCCAGCGGGCCAGGAGCAAATTTGTGGTTTCTCCCAACGTGGCGGCATTCAATCAGGCTGCCAAAAGTGGATCGGAGAAGATCGGAGTGGTGGCCACTCCCTGCCAGGCCCTGGCCCTGGCCAAGATGCGCCTTAAACCCTTCCCCCAAAAAGATGGCAACATTGATAAATTGCACCTGGTGATAGGCCTCTTCTGTGGCTGGGCTCTTTCCTGGCGGGAATTGAAAAGTTTGCTTAAGGGAAAGATGGGGGAAAATTCAATCATCGGTTTGGACATTCCTCCCAGCAAACACCATTCCCTGGAAATCCACACCCCCAACGGAATCAGGGAGATTTTCCTGGATGAGGTTCTACCGGCCGTGAGAAAAGCCTGCCAGTACTGTTACGACATGACCGCCGAATTCAGCGATGTATCGGTCGGGTCGGCGCGCTTGCCAGAAGGCTGGGAGGCGGCCCGGGGCTGGAATCAGGTTATTGTCAGAACCCGCATGGGCCAGGAGCTTATGGATCTTGCCCGATCTCGCGGCCTTCTGGAATTCCGCGATATGCCGGAAGGAAACTGGGAAAAATTGAAAAACGCCTCCGTGAATAAAAAAAGAGCGGCAATCCAGAATCTCGTTCAGCGGAGCGGCAGCACGCAGGATCTGTTATATTTGGATTATCAGGACCCTGTATTACGCACGATTATGGGGTAATCGGAATACTGGAATATTGGAATGATGGGAGGTTCTTGCAAATCTCAAAATCTGGTGCTCAATCGTCATTCCGGGCAAGCGAAGCGCGACCCGGAATCCAGATTTTTCAGGCTGCCCTGGATTCCCGCTCCCTGCTTAAAGCCTGCAGGGACAGGTTTCGCGGGAATGACGGTGTTTAGGACTTTTGCAAGAGCCTCTTGGAATAAAAAATTAATTTAATTGAGCTTCTTGCAAAAGTATTTTTTGTGGTTCGACAAGCTCACCACGAACGGAAAAACTAAATAATTTCAACCT
>JASEHN010000450.1 GCA_030018715.1 Thermodesulfobacteriota bacterium
TTCGCTTGCCCGGAATGACGATTGAGCAACAGATTTTGAGATTTGCAAGAACCTCGCCCGTAAGAACAATTAAAATCGCACTTACACAAAGGAGGGAAGGTTTTGCGCCAATTTCGAGGAGTGATGGCTCTTTCGGTCATGGCCATCGGCATCCTGTGGTCGGCCTTTCAACTCTGGACTGGTGGCATCGAAGTGATGGTGGCCATGCGCCAGCGGGCGATTCACTTGATGTTTACAGAGGTCTTGATCTTCCTCCTTTTCCCCATGCGCAAGGCCTGGGTCAAAAGCCGCCTGGCCTTTGCCACTGACCTGGGACTCGCGGGGCTTTCCCTCGTAGCCGGTTTATATGTCTTCGTGGAGTACGAAGTTCTGACCACGCGGATTGGGATTACCACCACCGCGGATATTCTATTAGGCGCTTTGGCCGTTATCCTTTTGCTCGAGGCCACACGGCGGGCCATCGGAGCCGTCATGCCGGGAATTGCAGTCGTCTTCCTGCTCTATGCTTATTTTGGACAATACGCCCCGGATGTATTTGCTCACCGGGGCTATGATATCGACCGTATTCTTAGCCAAATGTACTTGACGACGGAGGGAATCTATGGCCTCGTCCTTGGAGTATCGGCCACCTTCATCTACCTCTTCGTTCTGTTTGGCGCCTTCCTGAAAGCCTCTGGGGGCGGACAGCTCTTCATCGACATCGCTTATGGCCTGTTCGGGCGGGTGCGGGGTGGTCCAGCAAAAGTAGCGGTCGTCGCCAGCAGCCTCTTTGGCACGGTTTCGGGAAGCGCTGCGGCCAATGTGGTGGGTACGGGCACCTTCACCATCCCGCTGATGAAGAGCATCGGCTACAAGTCCCGGTTTGCCGGCGCTGTCGAAGCCGTGGCCTCTTCTGGCGGCCAACTGATGCCGCCGGTTATGGGGGCTGCGGCCTTCATTATGGCTGAGATCTTACAGATTCCCTACTTACAGGTTTGCATCCACGCTGTCTTGCCGGCGGTACTCTATTATTTTTGCTGTTTCATCATGGTCGACCTGGAGGCGGCCAAGACGGGATTAAGAGGGATGCCGGCTGAGGCGTTGCCGAAAGTTTGGTCGATCTTGAAGGAAAGAGGACTGCTTCTTCTGCCCATTCCTGTTCTCATATACTACCTGGCCGTGATGCAGGCGACGCCGATGAAAGCGGCCTTCTGGGCCATCATCACCACTTTTGGTCTGATCGCTTTTCAAATCATCCTGAACTTGCGCCGCGATTTGGGGGATCAGCAAGGCATTTTCAACAGCTTATCCAAAGCTGGGGCAAAGTTGATCCGCCAAACCGCCGAAGCCATGCATGAAGGGGCGACGGGAACACTCATTGTGGCCACGGCCTGCGCCACCGCCGGAATCATCATTGGGGTCACCAATCTTACCGGACTGGGCTTGAAACTTTCAGGCATCCTCGTGGACTTATCCCAGGGTAACCTCTTAGCCCTCCTGGTGCTGACCATGATCGCCTCAATCATCTTAGGAATGGGACTGCCTACGACCGCTTGCTACATCATCCTCGCAATTCTTTCCGCGCCGGCCCTGGTGAAAGTGGGCGTCCTGCCCATTGGCGCCCACCTCTTTGTCTTCTACTTTGGGATTATTTCGGCGATCACCCCACCGGTAGCTGGGGCCGCTTTTGCGGCGGCGCCATTAGCCGGGACAGGACCGATGGGGATCGCTTTTACAGCTTGCCGTCTGGGCGTTGCTGCGTTTATCCTTCCCTATATGTGGATTTATGGTCCCGCTCTGCTCTTGATTGGCGAACCCCTCACGGTGATTTTCGTTGTCATCACGAGTACCCTTGGCATTGCCGCCTGCGCTATGGGGATTCAAGGCTATCTCTTCCGCCCCATCAGTACGCTGGAGCGGGGAATGTTGTTGGCTGCCTCCTTGCTGCTGATCAAGCCGGGATGGATAACGGATATCATTGGCCTGGGGTTGCTCATCCCTGTCCTCATTAATCAAGGGTTATTGGGCAAGATAGCGGGCCTGATGAAAAAACCCCAACCCTCGGGGTCAATGGGAGAATGAGATGGGGAAGAAAAGAGCAAGGGTATATCAAGGCAAGGCAGGGTAAGGGGAGGTTTAGGGGATCGAGGGGAAACGAAGCATGAGGTTTGCTTGCTTGAGTAATATCGATCGAAAAAGGCTTTGGGAGGAAAACATGGATAGTAGCGCAGAATTCCCCAACCTTCTGGCGGGAATAAAAGTTTTAGACTTGAGCCATGTTCAGTCAGGTCCGACCTGCACTGCCATGCTGGCGGATATGGGGGCGGAAGTTGTAAAAATTGAGCCTTTTGCCGGCGATCAATTTCGGGAACCTATGGAAGGGGCCCATTTTTTTAATTTCAACCGCAATAAGCGGGCAATGGCCGTGAACTTAAAAACCAAAGAGGGGAAGGAAATTGTTTTAAAATTGGCGAAAGAAGCTGATGTCCTCGTGGAAAATTTTTTGCCCGGAGCGATGGACAGATTGGGATTAGGATATGAAGCGCTCAGCCAGCTCAACCCTCGAATTATTTACTGCTCCATCTCGGGATTCGGGCAGAGTGGGCCTTACCGGGATCGGCCAGCCTATGAGCCCACCTTGCAGGCCATGTCCGGAATCATGGATTCCACTGGCGAACCGGACCGCCCCCCGGTCAGGATACGCCCAGCAATGATCGATTATTGCACAGGCGCAAACTCTGCTTTTGCCATTGCCGCTTCTTTATTCGGACGGGAGAAGACCGGCCGGGGGCAAAGGATCGACGTGGCCTTACTGGATGTGGCCCTCTTTTCTATGAGTCCCTATGTAACCCAATTTATAAGGAGGGGAGAATTGCCGGAAAGAGCGGGTTCCGCTCAACCTTCCGGGGGTGCCATCCAGAATTTTGAGACCTGTGACGGTTTAATCTACATCGTGGCCGGTACGGATCATATGTGGAAAAATCTTTGCACGGCGCTTAACATCCCGGAGGTAGGCAACGACCCACAGTACGCGACCCGGCAGCAAAGAGCAGAACACAGGCTCAAGATCGCCGAGATCATCAATAACGAAACCCGAAAATATACGAGCCAGGAGCTGGAAACAAAACTCTTGGCGGCCGATGTGGCTTGTGCAAAAGTCCGCAATATTGGGGAGATCGTTCAGGAATCCCATGTGCAAGGCCGGGGAATTCTGGAAGAAGCGGATTATCCTGCCCTGGGGAAGATCGTGGCCGTTAAAACGCCTATATTTTTCTCCGGAAAAGTAGCATCTTTCCGCAGGCGGGCCCCCCTGCTTGGGGAACATACCAGGGAAATCTTGAAAGAGCTCGGTTACGGTGATTCAGAGATTGAGAATTTGATCAAAGGTGGGATTGCCCTACAACAAAAATCTAAATAAATGAGGAAAGGCTATTGCTATGAGGTGGCCTT
>JASEHN010000449.1 GCA_030018715.1 Thermodesulfobacteriota bacterium
CCTCCCTTTGGTCTCCGACCCGGAGCGGTCTCTGACCCGGAGGGAAAAGGGAGATCGGGAGGGATTTTTGGCCCGCCTGAGGCGGATCAAACCGCTAAATTGTTACGAATTTTACAGAACGGATAACGGGTTTTTTTAAGTATGATCGTCCCGGTTGAAAACGAAATCGAACTCAAGAATGTCACCAAAGCCTATGGAAGCCTGATGGCTGTAAAAGACGTCTCTTTCACGGTTCCCCGGGGGATGGTTTTTGGACTCCTGGGCCCGAACGGCGCGGGTAAGACCACCCTGGTGAATATGCTGACTACTCTCCTGAAACCTACCTCAGGATCTGCTTTTGTGGGGGGCCACGATGTGGTGCGCGCAGCAGCCAGGGTCCGCAGCTTGATCGGAGTCGTTCTGCAGGAGAACAATTTGGATCGCTACCTCACGGCGCGAGAAAACCTCATTTTCCACGCCAAAATGCACGGCATGCCCCCTTCCACTTATCATCCGCGGATTGATGACCTCCTCTCTCTCATGGGGCTCACGGAAAGGCAGAAAGATTTCCCCAATAAATTTTCCGTTGGCATGCAGCGGCGCCTGGTCGTGGCCCGGGCCCTGGTCCATGATCCCCGCATTCTCTTCCTGGACGAACCCACCACCGGGCTCGATCCCCAGGCCAAGCGAATGATCTGGGATTACTTTCTCTCCCTCAAAGGGAAACGAACCATCTTCCTAACCACCCATAATATGGAAGAAGCTGATTTCCTCTGCGATCAAATAACCATCATCGATCATGGTTCTCCCGTTGCCTCCGGAACTGCTTCGCAACTCAAAGAGATGGCTGAGAGCTCCTGGTTCTATGAAATAGAGGTGGATGGAAGATCCGATGAATACCTGCGGGCCTTCCAGCGACTGCCCTTCATAGAGAGCGCTTCTCTTGAGGACGGCATGATCCGGGTTTGCCTTAAGAAAGAAGGAAGCCTGGGGAGCCTGGTGGAACAAATTGACCTGCGGGATCTGAGAAGGATCAACTCCCGTAAGCCTTCTCTGGAGGATGTCTTCTTAAAATTGACTGGAAGGAGGTTGCGCCAATGATGCGCGGTGCGATCTGCATCTGGCAGCGGGATATGCTGGTATTGCGGCGGAATTTATTTGCCGAAGCAACCACGGTCCTGGCTTTTCCGCTGACATTTTTCCTGACCTTCGGCCTGGGCTTGAAAGGCTACATTCAGGAGGTCGAAGGCGTGTCCTACGCTATATTCGTCGTTCCCGGGTTGATTTCCATGACCGCTGTCCTGGCCGCTTTTGACGACAGCGCCTGGGGAATGTGGTTCCACCGCATCGTGCAAAAGACCATCGAGGAGTACCGGGTGAACCCCATAACGGTATTCGACATCATTATCGGCAAGATTATCTCCGGCTTCACTTCCGGATTTTTAAAAGGTCTGGTTGTGGGGCTTGCCCTGCTATTTCTTACCGGTTTCCAGTTCAAACTTCTTTTTCTGTTGAGTTACCTCCTTTATATTTTTCTCGGGTGCATAATCTTTTCCTGCCTCGGCTCCCTTTGCGGCACATTGATCGATAAGCCTGAAAATCTGGGCCGGATTGAAGCCGTGGTGGTCATGCCCATCATCTTCCTGGCCGGTCTTTTCTTTCCCCTTTCCGCTTACCCGGATTCCATTTTGCCCTACATTAAATCAATTCCTACTACTGCCCTGTTCGACGGCTCCCGCATCGCTCTTCTTAGCGGAAAGATGGACGTATTTTACCTACTCCAGCTTTCTATTTCAGCAGTCATCAGCTTTTTCCTGGCAGTGCGCATGTTCGAAAAAAAGATGCACGGATAAATACAGGCACAGAGACAGCTAAAGATATTTGAAATTTTGAGGATTGGTTTTTAAACCCGAAATCCGAATATCGATCCGCCACGGCGGACGAAACAAATTTCAAATTCGAATGTTCAAATGACTGAAAGCTGTAAGAACCTATAAATGTGACTGGGACCAAACCTAAAAAAATATTGACAAAAATACTTTATTAAATACAATCGGGGAAATAATTCCTTTTCTTTTGCCGTTTCGATTATTTTGGCCAGTTGACAATTTTCAGAAGAAGTCGATTACAGTAGGATCGTTAATTATTCCTGGAAATCACAGCGCGGCAGAGCCGCAACCAAATGCTTCGGGTCACGCGCAATCTTAAAAATCCCCCCTGCCCCCCTTTAATAAAGGGGGGGTGGGGGGGATTTCTGAGGCTGTTTTCCCAATCAATTTTGCTTAACAAAATTTAGAGAGTCTGAACGGTAGTAGTATAAAGGGCTATTGGGGGATTTTTCATGAAAGTGATAGGAGTTCATCTGGACCGCTGCACGGGCTGCAAGACTTGCGAGCTTTATTGCGCTGTAGAGAGGGGAAGTACCGGTAAAACGCTGCTGAAAGCCGTTCAAGAAACCCCCTGGCCCCAACCGCGGCTCCGCGTCGAAGAATACAACGGCCTTACCTTCCCCTGGCAGTGCCGCCACTGCCTTCAGGCTCCCTGCCTGGATGCCTGCCTCAACGCCGCTCTGGTCCGTGATCCGCAAACAAATCTTGTGGTGGTGCGGGAGGAACGCTGTATCGCCTGCTGGACCTGTACCCTGTTCTGTCCCTTTGGGGTTATTTTTCCCTGGCCGGAAAGAAAATTCGCTCTCAAATGCGACCGGTGTGCCTTTATGGAAAACCCCGTCTGCCTGGAAGTTTGTCCCTGCCAAGCCCTGGAACTTGTGGAACTCGAGGATTTAGAGAAAATGCTCGGCCAGGGGCGGGCGGAAATGGGGAAAATATTGGCCGGAAAAAAAGAAAAGGGCTTGCTGTTACTTGATCTGGGAGAATAATCGATACGCTGGGATTGTGCAACGTCTTAAACAAACATTGACAAACTCCAACATGGAGCCAGGCGGAAGAACGATGCGCGCCGCCAAAATCGGCCGGGAAATGGCTGATTTCATAACTTAGGCTTTGTTTCCGCAAAGAAACCAGCGGGGCGACAAATCGGGGATATCCTTCGTGGATTTTTGAGCAAGCCTCGCCCCGCTCCTTCAAGATGGAACCACCGCCTCATTTTGGCAAGCGCAGCGGTCTTTCGCCTGGCTCCCTGGAACGGCTTTGACATATGCCCCTAATTTCTGAGCCGCTACAATAGGCGTCTTTCGCTAAAACGATTCAAAACAGGAGATCTTGCATGGAAATGATTCATTTCAAGACAGTTGACCCCATCAGTCAGGAACTTTTGCGGTCTGCTTCCCAACGGGGCATCAAGGTTCACTGGGACCGCTATGAAAGGCTTCAGCCGCAGGATGGGTTTTTGCGGCTCGGTTTGAGCTGTCCTTTTGGTTGCCTGCAAGGACCCTGTCGGATTGATCCTTTCGGTCGAGGACCCGACCGGGGAATTTGCGGCTTGGATAGG
>JASEHN010000451.1 GCA_030018715.1 Thermodesulfobacteriota bacterium
CCCGTTCACCCTGAGCATGTCGAAGGGTAAATTGCGGACTTTTGCAAGAGCCTCGCTTGTTACCAGATTTTCAACAAGCGCATATCCATGAGAATACGCCAGGGGGGACGGGCTTTGATCCGGTGGTATTACAAGATAGATTTAGACGGCTGGGAATTAACAACCGGAGGAATTTTATCCAATATATTTTTCACGATCTTTAATACAAATTCTGCCCCTTCTTTTGCCTCCTTAGCATCCGAGGGGCCATAATTCTTTTCAAAGTAGAAAGCCGGCGCCCTCTTTTCCGATAGTTCTGCTGAAATTCTTGCTATTTTCATCGAGTCATCCATGTTCATAGAAATGCCCCGTTTTTCGAGGATCTTTAGAAAAAAATCGGAAGGATCATGAACCTTTGGATACTCAACGCCAAGGATTTTGAGTATCCCTTTCTGAGCCAGTTCGACTACCTCCTGACTTTTTCGGACGACAATATTCCATGATCCACGGAAAAATGCCCTTTCCACTTCTCCAAAGTATTCTTCTGCTTCTTTGATTAAGTTTTGGCCGGCTTCCCTGTTGGTCATAAGGTGATCTCGAAAACCTCACCGATTTTATAATCAGGCTTTAGATCCCAGGCCCAACTGCCATCTTTGAGGACAATTTTATACGCCCCCATCCTTGCGAGTTTTTCCTGCAATACCCTGATCTTCCCAGCAAGGAATCCTTCCTCATCTTTCAACATGATGCCATGATCCATGATATCCAGAAGGATAAGGGGATTTTGGGAAAGTTCTCTTGGTGTCATGAATATACAGGAAGGCTCCGGGAATAGTCCTTTCTCCGTCAGCTTGTGATACGCCTCCTTTTCTCGGATCTTCAAAATTACATCCACTAATCTTTTGATGGGGTCATCGGGAATATGCTCATGGATGAAGAGAAGATCAATATCGCTGTAAGGACCTGCCTCTCCCCGGGAGACGGATCCGAAAAGGGCAACCGCTATGATTCTGGCCGGAGCGAATCGGCATTCAACCTTCATGAGAAGAGATTCCAAAAATTCTCTATAATCCCCGTAGCTCAATCCCATTTTGGCCACCAAGTTTTTCTCGTTTTCTAAAATGGATATCACATCCTTAAGGTTTAAACAACAAAAAATATTTGGGGAAATTCCACATCGGAAATGGGGTCGCATCTTCAATTGTCAATTTATTGATGATCTCGTAAAAAGTTCGAAAGCCCCTTCCCACGTCATTCCGGCGAAAGCCGTCCGCCTCAGGCGGACAGTTATTTCAAAGAGTTATCAAACCTCTGGACTCCGGTTTTCACCGGAGTGACGACTTTTTACGAGATCATCTATTGAGTTTCGCAAAAGTAATGGAACTTCATCCGGTCTACTATTCCCCCCTCACCCCGCCCTCTCCCCGAAGGTGTGAAAAAATTGGGTTGGGGAAGGGCGATGGATCAAAAGTTGAAAAATTTAGGCTTAACCTAGAAAAATAACCTTAGGAATCAGCTGTGAGCAATTCCATAGTGTCGATAAAAATCATAGAGAACCTCTCCTCCCCTCCTCTAGGGAATTCCGTTCCCCTCTTCGGGAACTTAATTGCCAACACTCACGGCCTGCTTCGGCCTCCAGCACAAACGTATCCATTGGCAGATATTGTAGGTCAGACAAGCCCACAAGGCCTCTATCGTGACCTTGAGCAAACCGCGCAAACGAAACTGCCTCAGGCCGAACTTCTCTTTGATCCAAGCGTTGGGAAATTCCGCTACGGCCGGCCGCTGCTTGTAAATCGTCCGGGCCGACTCCGTTTCCATCTTTTGCCGATGAGCCTTCACTTCGGCAGGCTCTTCCGTCCGTACCAACGAACGAACCTTGGAGTCAGGACAACACTGCCCTTTAAACCCACAGCCCTGACAATCCCCCACCCGGGCCCGATAGCGGTGGCGAACCGAAAAACCCCTCTTCTCTTCCCCCTCGTAAGCCAGCTTCTGACCGGCGGGACAAGTGTAACTATTCCCCTCCGGATCGTAGACAAAAGCATCCGGGAAAAACTCGGGGGCCACGCCCCGCTTCTGCAACGCACCCGCCGTTTGGCTCGCATGATCGGGCACCGGTCCAATCACCTCAATCTTTTTGCTTTCCATCTCCACCAGAGTCTGCTGGTTGATGAAACTGCCATCTACCACCATCTGCTGAGGAACCTGCCCCAAGTTGGCCTCAATCCTCTCCACGGCCGGAATCAGCTCGGCGGCATCATTGGCCGCCTGGCTGACCCCCAACCCCACAATCACGGTGGCCTTGGCATCCGTGGAAATCTGCACATTGTAACCGGGAGCAAAACCCCCGCCGGGCTGCTGCATGATCCGAGCCTCCGGGTCAGTCGTGCTGGCCCGGGCTTTCTCCCGCTTCTCGGGGCTGGACTGGCCCTCTTGGGTCCGTTGCAACTGTCGCAAAGCCGACTCCAAACGCTCTTTCTTCTCCCGCACCGCCCGCTCCCGGGCCTTGGCCATTCGCTCACTGACCTCCGGAGAACAGGCCTCTCCCATTTCCTTCATTTCCTTCACCTGCTGCCCCGCCAACTCCAAATGCCGCTCCAGGGTCGCTTGGCGCCGAAAACTCTTGTCCGCGGCACAAGCCTCCACCTTGACCCCATCATGCATCACTCGCTCCAAGGTAATCAAACCCTCATGGCTCAGCACCCCCAACACCTGCACGAACAACTCCTCCAGCGCTTGCTGATGCTTAATCCGAAAATCCGACAGGGTATGATGGTTGATCACCTGCGCTCCCGTCAACCACTGATAAGCCGGGTGGTATCCACACAACCGCCAAATCTCCCGCGCCGAACTCACCGCCCGGCTATAAGCATAGATCCAAAGACTGATCAGCACCCGCGGGTCCCAAGCCGAACGACCCACCTCCCCCTCTACCGCTTCAATCGTCTCGTAAAAGGGCTCCAGATCCGCCCTATCCACCAGCTCCCAAATCGCCCGAACCGGATGATCTTCTTCTACCAACTTCTCCACATCCACACAGCGCAACAAAAGCTGCTGCCGATCCACGGGCTTGCACCGCGCGGCACGCCGGCTTTCTCCCGGGGAAGAGACGGCCAAGGAATTATCGCTTCCCATGGCTCCTCCTCTGGGCCTGAGCAGCCTTGGCCTCCCCCCGTCTTACCTTCAGGGTCCACTTATCTTCCACCACCCACTCGATGGTTTCGCTCTTTTCCATCTCCAAGGCTTGGGCCAGGGCAGCGGGGCAGATCAAATAGAACTGCCGTTGCCCTTTGGCTCGTTCAATCACTTGCACCTTCGAAAAGTAACCCATGCCGACCTCCTCCAGAGAGATTCTCAGGATAGAGGCATTTTATCATATAGCTATATGGCTAGTCAAGAAAAATTTTCATGTTCCCCAATTTTTTCACACCTTCCCCCCC
>JASEHN010000452.1 GCA_030018715.1 Thermodesulfobacteriota bacterium
AAAAAGGGGGATGAAGGGGGATTTGACAGCTTTTCAAATGGCTAAACTGTTACCATTTTCGAAATTGCGAAAATATGCAGATGGGAGAAAGAACATGGAAGGGAAATCTTATTCTGTAGCAGTTGTCGGCGCCACAGGGGCCGTCGGCCAGGAGATGATCAAAACCTTAGAGCAACGCAGATTTCCCGTGGGGGCCATTAAACTTCTGGCCTCGGAGCGCTCGGCGGGTAAAGAGTTACCTTTTAATGGAAACCCGATTAAAGTTGAAAAGCTCACTAAAGATTCCTTCAAGGGGATTGAAATCGCCCTCTTCTCCGCCGGTGCTGCGCGCAGCCTGGAGTTTGCTCCCGCAGCCGCTGCTTCCGGCGCTGTGGTTATAGATAACAGCAGCGCCTTTCGCATGGAGCCTGACATTCCCCTGATCGTTCCGGAAGTAAACCCCCAGGCCATCGCCCAGTATAAGAAACGAGGCATTATCGCCAATCCCAATTGCTCCACAATCCAGATGGTCGTGGCTTTGAAACCCATTCACGATGTGGCCCGCATTAAGCGGATCGTTGTTTCCACCTACCAGGCAGTTTCCGGAACGGGTCTCAAAGCCATTGATGAACTCCTGAGCCAGACCCGAGCCATTCTTGATTCCCAGGCGGTGCAGCGCAAAGTCTATCCCCACCAGATCGCTTTCAACTGCCTGCCGCACATCGATGTTTTTCTGGAGAACGGGTACACCAAAGAAGAAATGAAGATGGTCCATGAGACCCAAAAGATTATGGAAGACCCGACGATCCGGGTTACGGCCACGACCGTTCGCGTTCCGGTCCTCCATAGTCACTCGGAGTCTGTTAATATCGAGACCGAAAAAAAGATCACCGTGAAGGATGTGAAAGAAGTCCTTTCCCGGGCTCCTGGAGTGCTCGTGGTGGATAACCCCTCCCTGAGTGAATATCCCCTGGCTATTCATGCCGCCGGGCGTGATGAAACCTTTGTGGGCCGGATCCGGGAAGACGAATCTATTCCCAACGGCATCAATATGTGGATCGTATCCGATAATGTCCGCAAGGGGGCGGCTTTGAATGCTGTGCAAATCGCCGAGATCCTGATCGAAAAATACCTCTAATCCTTCATGACTATTTTTTCCTTACGAACAATGAAAATCCCCCCTCGCCCCCCTTTGAAAAAGGGGGGATGGGGGGATTTGGAAGACAATCTTTACGCATGAAGTTCCTGCAGGACATCACCCTCGGGCAATACATGCCCGGGGATTCTTTTCTCCACCGTCTGGACCCCCGCACCAAATTCATCTCCTTGCTTCTTTTAATGATAACAACTTTTCTGATTAAAACCTTCCTGGCCTTGGCCCTGCTTTCGGCCATCTTTTTCCTCGCCCTGATTCTTTCCAGACTATCCTGGAGTTACGTCTTCCGCGGGGTGAGAGTCTTTCTCTGGCTCTTTCTATTTTCAGCCGCCGTTCACCTATTTTTTACGCCAGGCCCATCCCTTCCCTTTTTCCCCATTGGATTCATCGACATCACCTGGACCGGTGCGGAAAAAGGAATTTTGGTGGCCAGCCAACTTTTTTTGGCCATTCTTCTTTCTTCATTAATGACCCTGACCACCTCCCCCTTGCAGTTGTCTCACGGTCTGGAAAAACTTATTTACCCTTTAAAGCGTTTTCACGTCCCGGTGGAAGACTTCTCCATGATGACCATGCTGGCCATCAAGTTCATCCCCATCCTCCTCGGAGAGGCCAACCGGATTATTAAGGCCCAAAGCGCCCGCGGGGTGGATTTTGAATCCGGAAATTTCTTCCGGCGGGCTAAAAACATGGTGCCCATTTTGACTCCCCTTTTTCACAGCGTCTTCAAGCGAGCGGATGATCTGGCTATAGCATTGTTAGCCCGCGGCTATGTCAGCGGATTAAAACGCACACATCTGCATGAGTTAAAAATGAAAGGGAAAGATTATTGGGTCCTGCTTGGGATATTGGGATTTGTAATATTGGAATTAACCATATAGAGGGTAGGGGGTAGGGGGTAGGGGGTAGGGGTAGAGGAAAAAGTGTTGAGTGTTAGGTTTTTCCCTATTGCCTATTACCCATTGTTCATTACCTTGCGCCTTGAGCCATAATTTCTGGAGATTGCCGATGAGAAAAAAGACTGACTTTAAGGGGTTGATTCAGGTTTATACCGGAAATGGAAAAGGAAAGACCACCGCCGCCCTGGGCCTTGCCCTCCGGGCAGCGGGACACCGCTTCAAAGTTCTGATCATTCAATTCCTTAAGGGCGGGATTGCCTACGGTGAACTGCAATCGGCCAAAAAGCTTTTGCCTTATCTGACCATTATTCCCATGGGCAGGGAAAATTTCGTCAACAAAAAAAATCCCGACCCCATAGATGTAAATCTGGCCAGAAAAGCATGGGAACGCGCCAAACGTTCCATTCAGAGCCAGAAATATCATCTGGTCATTCTGGATGAAATCAATGTAGCAGTCGAATACGGACTGGTTCCCCTAAAAGAACTTTTAGCTCTGATGAAAAATAAGCCGGAGAATGTTGAGTTAGTCCTTACCGGAAGATGGGCCAAACCAGAAGTTCTCCGACGCGCTGACCTGGTTACGGAGATGCGCGAGAAAAAACATTATTATAAGAAAGGCATCGAAAGCAGAATCGGGATAGAAAGGTAGACGCCCTTTCCTCCTTGACAACTTCAATCTCCGTGTTAAAATCAATTCAGCATTTGCTTCCCAGAGAGGAAAGTATTTTCTTTTGCGGGTTATCAGCGGAAAATTAAAGGGCAAGAGGCTCTTTTCTGCGAAAGGCCTTAACCTCCGACCTACTTCCGATCGAGTGAAAGAGGCCATTTTCGACATCCTGCAAGATCGTATCCAGGGGCAGCAAGTTTTAGACCTTTTCGCCGGAACCGGGGCGCTGGGTATCGAAGCCCTGAGCCGGGGGGCAAGACGGGTTGTTTTCATCGAGAAAAGCAGATCATCCCTAACTGCTTTACATAGAAATATCGAAGATTGCAAATTAAAAGAGCAGGTCGAAATTTTAAGCCGGGAAGTTACAGCCGGAATTAAAATATTAGAAACCCGGGGAGAATCTTTCGCCATCATCTTTCTCGATCCACCCTATGGAAAAAGGCTGGCCCAAACAACCCTTGAGGTACTTGCCCGAAGTTCGATCATTTCCCCTGAAACGCTGATGGTTGCCGAACATTCAGCCACTGAGGAAATCAATTCCATCTCCGGATTACAGCGGATGGACCGGCGAAAATATGGGAGCACCCAGGTTTCTTTTTTCCGGTCAGATAAAAAACAAGCATAAGCGGGATAAATTAAAATTAGCCACAGAGGGCACAGCGCGGCAAAGCCGCAACCAAAAAACTTTAGCCACAGAGGGCACAGAGATCACAGAGC
>JASEHN010000453.1 GCA_030018715.1 Thermodesulfobacteriota bacterium
CCTCGAAGGGTGCGGGGCCACTTTTTCTGCGCGCAGTCGCGGAAAAAGCCTTAGGATCTTACTTGATTTTGGTGTCGGCTGAAGGATGAACATGGATAGCTTACAAGGAGGGGATTGATGAATTTCCCGAGTGACCTGAAATACAGCAAAGATCATGAGTGGACGAAAGTGGAAGACGGGTTTGTTGTCGTCGGCATAACGGACTATGCTCAGGATAAGTTAGGGTCCATTGTTTTTGTCGAGCTGCCTTCTTTGGGAAAATCTTTCACCAGAGGAGAAATTCTGGTGACCGTTGATTCCGTGAAAGCCGTGGCCGAGGTCTATTCTCCGGTGAGCGGCCAGGTTGAGGCCATCAATGAATCGCTGCGGGATAATCCGGAGTTGATCAATCGGGATGCCTACGGGCAAGGCTGGATGGTGAAGTTGAAAATGGCCGATGCCGCTGAACTTATAAGCCTTCTCTCCTCCGAGGCTTACCAGGCCTTTGTGGCCGAAGAAGAAGCAAAGGGGTAAATGATGCGTTATATACCCAATGCCGAGGGCGATTGGGGAGAAATGCTTCGGGCCATCGGTTTCGAGCGCCTGGAAGATCTGATAAATATCCTTCCGGAACCACTGCGCTTAAAAGAAGCTCTGGACCTCCCCCTCCCCCTTTCGGAGATGGAACTGATTGAACACCTTCATGCCCTGAGTGAAGAAAAAAGCCAGGGGAGAAGGATGGTTTCTTTCCTGGGAGCCGGAGCCTATGATCATTTTATCCCGGCAGTGGTGGATCACGTGCTCAGGAGGTCGGAATTCTACACAGCCTACACCCCTTACCAGCCGGAAGTCAGCCAGGGAACGCTCCAAGCCATCTTCGAATATCAGACCCTCATCTGCCAGCTAACCGGCATGGAGGTGGCCAACGCCTCGGTATATGACGGGGCCTCCGCAGTCGCCGAAGGCGTGTTGATGGCTCATCGCCTGAAAGGGAGGGGGAAAAGCTTGCTGGCCCGGGCGATTCATCCTGAATCGCAGATCGTTACCCGCACCCATACCCGACCCCTGGGCCTGGAACTCAAAGAAATAGCTTATACCGAAGAAGGCACGACAGACCTTAAGGCTTTAGGGGCTGCGGTGGATGAAGAAACCGCCGCTGTCGTCCTGCAACAGCCCAATTTTTTCGGTTGTCTGGAAGACCTGGAACAAGCCGCGGAAGTAGCCCACTCCCGGGGAGCTCTTTTGATCGTGGCCGTGACTGAGCCTCTGTCCCTGGCTTTGCTCCAGGCTCCCGGCCTCCTGGGCGCAGACATAGTCGTGGGGGAAGGCCAGAGCTTCGGGAACGCCCTTAGTTTCGGGGGGCCCTACGTAGGCTTCTTTGCCAGCAAAGAGAGCTTTCTTAGGGCCATGCCCGGAAGGCTCGTAGGCGAGACTGTGGATCGCCAGGGCCGCCGGGGGTTTGTGCTGGCCGTGTCCACCCGGGAGCAACACATCCGCCGGGAAAAGGCCACTTCCAACATTTGCACCAATCAAGCTTTGTGCGCCCTGGCCGTCCTCGTTTACCTGACCTCCATGGGCAAGGAAGGATTGAAAGAGCTGGCCCGGATCAATTTAAGCAAGAGTGAATATGCCAAAAAAAAGTTAGGTAGCGTGGCTCGCTTGCGTTTTTCCGGGGCAACCTTCAACGAATTTGTACTCACCCTCGAGGGGGACCCTCAATTGATTCTGCCCGCTCTTAGGCAGCGGGGGATCATCGGGGGTCTCCCGATGAAAAGATTTTATCCGGAGATGGAAAGAGAAATTCTGATCTGCGTTACTGAAATGGTTTCCCGGGAGGATATAGACAAATTCGCCGAAATTCTGGGAACTCTGTCGCGGGGTGCAAGATGAAAGAAAATTGGCCGGGCGCCTGCGGGCTGGTCCTCGATGAGCCCTTGATTTTCGAAAAAGGGGCCAAGGGAAGAAAAGGATACTCCCTGGCCAGGCTGGACGTGGAAGAGGTAAATCCGGAAAATATCTGGCCCCGGAAGTTGATTCGCCAGGATCTGGATGGATTTCCGGAAATGAGCGAAGTGGAAGTTGTCCGCCATTTTACCCGCCTGTCTCAATGGAACTATGGCGTTGATTCCGGATTTTATCCGCTGGGCTCCTGCACCATGAAGTACAATCCCAAGGTCAACGAGGATCTGGCCCGTCTTCCGGGGTTCGCCCGGGCTCATCCATATCTGCCGGAAGAAATGTCCCAAGGGGCCCTCCGCCTGATGTATGAGCTGGAGAAATTTCTTTGCCAGATAAGCGGCATGGACCGGGTGACCCTGCAGCCCGCGGCCGGCGCTCAGGGAGAGCTCGCGGGCATGTTAATGATTAGGGCCTGTCTCAGCGACCGCGGAAATCCGCGTAAAAAAGTCCTGGTTCCGGATACGGCCCATGGAACGAATCCGGCCAGCTCAAGTCTTTGCGGGTATCAGGTCGTTCAGGTGAAATCCAATGAACGGGGCGTTCTTTCCCCTAAAACCATTGAAGAAAAAATGGACGAAGAAGTAGCGGCTCTCATGATCACCAACCCGAACACCCTCGGCCTCTTTGAAGAACATATCTGCCAGATCGCCGAGGTGGTGCACCGCAAAGGCGGGCAGATCTACTGCGACGGGGCAAATCTCAATGCCCTAATGGGTTTGACACGGGTGGGGGATATGGGAGTGGACGTCCTTCATTTCAACCTTCATAAAACTTTTTCGACTCCCCACGGGGGAGGCGGTCCGGGGGCCGGACCAGTGGGCGTAAAGGCCCACCTGGCCGATTATCTTCCGGTGCCGATTATAAACCAGGATGGAGAACGCTTTTACTTCGATTATGACCGGTCCAAGTCCATAGGCAAGATTAAATCTTTCTACGGCAACTTTGGCATTCTGGTCAGGGCTTATGCCTACATTCTTTCCATGGGTGCGGAAGGCCTCAAAAGAGCCAGCCTGGTGGCCCTGCTCAATGCTAATTACCTCCGGGTCAAGCTGAAAGATTTTTACCACCTCCCTTACGACTTTCCCTGCCTGCATGAGTGCGTTTTCAGCGACCGGTTGCAGAGTCAATACGGAGTCACCGCCCTGGACATAGCCAAACGGCTGATGGATTATGGGTTCCATCCTCCCACGATCTATTTCCCCCTGGTAGTCCACGGGGCAATGATGATTGAACCCACGGAGAGTGAAAGCAGGGAAACACTCGATCAGTTCATCGCCGCCATGGCCCAAATAGCCGGCGAAGCCCGGACCGAACCAGGACTTCTTCAGAACGCTCCGCACAAGACCAAAGTCTCTCGCCTGGATGAAGTCCTGGCGAATCGGAAACCGCGACTGCGGTGGAAACCCTAAAGTTACTAATGAGTCCATAATTGACCAGACATATTCTTCCAAAATCTCCCCTAACCCCTCT
>JASEHN010000454.1 GCA_030018715.1 Thermodesulfobacteriota bacterium
GAAGCAATCTTGTATTTTCGGGCACTTATAAAAACGAGATTGCTTCATCACGCCCATGGCGTGACTCGCAATGACCATTTCGTGACTTTTTACGAGATCATTATTCTTCGATAAAAAAGTTTTGATTTCTTCTTCCGTTGCCCTTGGATTTTATGGATTATACCTGAGACTTTTGCAAAAGCGCCATGTAATTTTTCAGGACGGTGTCGACTTCTGCCAATTTCGCCCGGCCGAGGGAAATTCCCCCTGCTCCCCTTTGCCCCTACGCCTTTTGTTTGGCCAGCTTGATGGCCAGCTTGATGGCATCAACCATGGACTGGGGGTTGGCCCGGCCTTCACCGGCTTTCCCGAAGGCCACTCCATGGTCCACGGAAGTGCGTATGATGGGCAAGCCCATGGTCACGTTCACTCCGCTCATTTTGTCCCATTCCTTACCGCCGGGTTTCATGGAGAAGCCCACGAGTTTCACGGCAATGTGGCCCTGATCGTGGTACATGGCCACGACGGCATCATACTGCTTGCCCCTCATCTTGCTGAAAATTGTATCCGGAGGCACCGGGCCATCTACCGCCCATCCTTTTTTCTTTGCTTCTTCAATGGCCGGGGTTATCTCTTTAATTTCTTCATCCCCGAATAACCCCTCCTCACCGGAATGGGGGTTGAGGCCGGCCACGCCGATCCGGGGATTCTCAATCCCCAGGTTCTGTAAAAATTCATAAGTCAATTGGATGACAGAGAAGACCCGGTCTTTTTTTATCCGCTCGCAGGCCTTTTTCAGGGAGGTGTGCGTAGTCACATGGGAAACGCGAAAAGGCCCGTGGGCCAGGAGCATGGCATAGTCTTTCGTTTTGGTAAGATAGGCTAATAATTCGGTGTGCCCGGAATAATGAAACCCGGCCCTATTAATGGCCTCTTTATGAATGGGAGCAGTGACCATAGCCGAGACATGCCCTTTTAAGGCCAGGGCAACAGCCTTTTTTATGTATTCCACCGCGGCCTTCCCGGACATAGGATCAATCCGGCCATGCTTCAATTTTTTAAGGTCGATGTTCTTCAGGTCCAGAACAGGGATGGTATCCGGGTCTTTGCGGATCTGGTTTAAATCAGCGATGGGTTGAATTTTCAGCCGGCAATTGGCAATGGAGAGGGCTTGTTCCATGGTCCGGGCGTCCCCGATCACAACGGCCATAGCCTGACCATGCAAACCTTTCCGTTCCAGCGCTTTAACGATGATCTCCGGCCCGATACCTGCGGCATCTCCCATGGTGATGGCTATGATAGGTCTATGTTTTTGGGCTTTCATATTCTCCTCGCAAATATTGCATGATGCGCCAAAGGGCTTCTTTATCGCCAAACCCCCCAGCTTTTGTAACCAGACGCAGTCCTTTAAAAAGGCCATCAGTCAAAGTGCTGCAGGGGATTCCTGGCAGGACTTCATCCTCGATGCCAAGGGCTGTGGCCGAAAGGCGTTCACAGACGCCCATGGCCAGATCACCCCCAGTAAGCACCAACCCTCCCAGCCGAACCTTTTTGAGGAGGCTAACCGTTACAATTCCAAGGGCCTGCGAAATTGTCCGCTCCTTCCCTGGAATATGCCTTTGAAAGGTGGTGGTGAGTATGGCTCCGGGGCTTTTAAAAAGAATCTCTGAAAGACTTTTGGCTATAGCCATAGACTCAACCCTGGCCCATCGCGGGTTGGTTAAACGATCAAGGTCCGGTTCAAACAAAGGAAGGCAGAGTTTTTCCTGCGCTGCCTTAATTTGTTCTGCGGTAGTAGGATTGCGGCTGGCCGAAACAATTAAAAGCGGGCCCCGGATTACTCTCCCTCTAACTTTCCTCTTCTCTGGGAGAGACGAGACAATTTCATCGGCCAGCCCAACCGAACCGCTGGCCAACACCTTCCCGGATAACAATTTCCAGGCCGCAGCGATCGTCTGTAAGTCTGACTGTAAAACCGCATCTACACTTAGAAGCCGCTCCTGGCTTTTTTCAATCTGCTCAGCCAGGTAAGCTGGATTTTTCCTTACCTGCCTTAAGGGAATATGGCCTGCGGGCAGACCTGTTTCCTTCTGCAGTAAATCCGGAATTCTGGAAGTCCACAGGGGATGAAAAGGGTCTCTGGCGTAGGAAGTGCGGAGTAAAGGCACTCCGTGGATCCGCAGGATTCCCTTTTCTACGGTGCGGCCGAGGACCGGGATGGTGGGGACTACAATGGCTTTGGGGATTTTCTGAGCATCAAGAATCGCCAGAGCTTCCTTGCCCACATTCCCTCTCATGGTCGAGTCGATCTTTTTATAGATGACCCTGGCTTTTAAGCTCCGGCAGGTTTTGTACACCATCTTGTAAGCTAAGTCTCCGGAGAGGTTCCGGCTATCGGTGTTTAGAACCAGCACCTGCCCGTTGGGCCTGGCGCTTTGCCGCAGGGGGACGAAAGTGCTCAACCCTTTTTTACGGAATTGCAAGCCCGTATCCAGGGAGCCGGTGAGATCATCGGCGATGACGGCAAATTCTAAGATTTTTGAGGTCATAGTTTCGCAATTTTTTTATCTAACCTAACAGAAAGAAGGCTATTAATCAAGGAATCTTTCATCCTTTTACTGCCCTTCGATTACTTTTTAAAATCATGCGGAGAATCTCTTCCATGCCCAGGCTCTGGCGGGAGGTTGCTCACGCTCATCCCCCCGAACCCCCGGGCCACGAATAGGAATTCTGTAAATAAAAGGGGGGCAAGGTAGGGCCCATCCCTTGACAAAATGTTAGAAAGTGGTATAAAGAAGATGATTTTTTCATTTACGATCATGCTTTTTCAAAAGCCATCCTTCTGAAAACTGCTTTTCCTTCCGGAGAGCAGGCCTCAAGAGACGGAGAGTGCGCCATCGATCTTCGGCCCGCATACAGCGAAGATGAATTGTTTATGGCTATGGCCCTTGAGGAGGCCAAAAAAGCCGGAGAGGAAGGCGAAGTTCCCATAGGGGCGGTTTTAGTTGCCGGCGGCCAAATAATCGGGAGAAGCCATAACAGCCCCATCGCTTTTTCCGACCCAACGGCCCATGCTGAAATCCTGGCCCTGCGCGAAGGGGCGGTCAAAGTAGGCAATTACCGGCTCCCGGACAGCACGCTTTATGTGACCATTGAGCCATGCGCCATGTGCGCAGGAGCGCTCTTGCAGGCGCGGATCAGCCGGTTGGTTTTTGGGGCAGAAGACCCAAAGGCTGGCGGAGTGCGCTCGCTCTATCGTTTATTGGAAGATGACCGCTTAAACCACCGGGTGGCAGTGACTGAGGGGGTTCTCCGGGAAGAATGCCGGGAAATTTTGCGCCAGTTTTTTAAGGAACGAAGGTAAAAGATATTTGCCACAGAGGACACAGAGATCACAGAGTTTTAAAACCATAATCAAGAAAAAATAA
>JASEHN010000455.1 GCA_030018715.1 Thermodesulfobacteriota bacterium
TTTTATCCAGGCCACAAGCAACCTCCCGATGAGGATGATGGAAAGCCTCTGGTTCATTGGGATAGTATCAAATTAGGTGGAAAAGTCAAGGAAGGATAAACTCAGACCGATGGAGCCGAGCCGGGGAAAGCAGCCTGCCCGGCCCCCACACCCGATCAGGGATAAGGCGTTAACCTGATCGGTTCCCGCAAACAAGGCTAAAGAGGTTGAGTGGCCCTGAGAGGAAAGGGATGTGGTCGGTTGTAAGAATACTCCTGCATCCGGGAGAAAGGCAGGCTGACCACACCCGATGATCCTTGGGTGAACTTGGTGGCGAACACAATTTTCAAGAAACCCTTACAAGTTAAGTGAACTAAAGTGCCTAAAGTTTAAAAAGGAAATTCCTATACAATAAATTTGATTTTGTTGCATTTAATAGACAAATATGTCATTTTATTACTATGAAATGGAGCGAGGTTTTGACGATTGCGAGAGACAACACAGTTTTTCCCTCTTCGTTTCTTCTGGCGGGACGCGGTTCAGCTACTGCCGTGCGGCGGCAACTGGACCGCTGGGTCAAATCGGGTCGGCTCCTGCGGCTCCGGCGCGGCGTTTATGCTGTGGCCCTCCCATACAGGGCCGAAGCGCCCCATCCATTTCTGGTCGCCAATCACCTGCGAAGGCCGTCGTATGTGAGCCTGCAGTCCGCGCTTTCCCATTACGGGATGATTCCGGAGTTCGTCCCGGTAACGACGAGTGTCACCACCGGCCGTCCTGAGGAATTGGATACACCCCTGGGAAGATTCCTTTTCCGCCATGTCAAAAAATCGGCCTTCTTCGGATACACGCAGACAGAGATTTCGGGGGGCCAGCCAGTTTTTCTGGCCTTGCCCGAGAAGGCTTTGCTGGATTTGCTCTATCTCACGCCGGGAAGCGACTCCCCGGCATACCTCGAAGAGCTGCGATTCGAGCCCGCCGATCGTTTTGACTGGCATACTCTGCGCATGCATGCCGAGCAGATCCGGAGCCGAAAGTTGAAACGGGCGGTGGAACTAATCTCGCGCCTGGGAGGCGGTAAGAGTTATCAGGGGTTGAAAGAATGAAGGACTATCTGATTCAGATCGTTTCCCAGCAACCAAACGACTTCATGAAACGAAGCATCGCCCGCGAATACCTGCAGGCCCGTATTCTTGAGGCGCTTCAGGACCGGGGGGCGTTTCTCAAATGGGCCTTTGTCGGTGGTACTGCTCTGCGGTTTCTCTATGGGATGCCGCGATATTCGGAATATCTGGATTTCTCCCTGGTCGTTGCCGAAAGGGAGCATGCTTTTGCCGCCCTTTTAAACAAGGTCAGCTCAGCCTTTGCGGCGGAAGGCTACTCACATGACCTCATGATTAGGGACAAGGGAGCCGTGAAATCCGCTTTCATCAAGTTCAGAGGGATTCTCGCCGAACTTGCTCTTTCCTCCCGTGAACACCAAATGCTGTCTGTCAGAGTGGAGGTGGACACGAATCCGGCCGATGGGGCTACCACAACCACGACCGTGATCCGGAGGTTCGTCGCTCTGAATCTGCTCCATTACGACCGCCCGTCACTTTTGGCCGGGAAGCTGCATGCCGTTCTCTCTCGCGCCTATACGAAAGGACGTGATTTGTTCGATCTGGTTTGGTATCTAACAGACCGGACCTGGCCTGAACCGAACTTCACCTTCCTGAATAACGCCCTGGCTCAAACCGGATGGCCAGGACCGGAGTTAACTGCCGCAAACTGGCGCCGAATTGTTAGGAAGCGGATGGAGGAAATTCACTGGAATCGGGCCGTGAAGGATATTTCTCCATTCCTCGAGCGCCCCCAAGACGTGAATCTTCTTACGCTCGAAAACGTCAGGAACCTGCTGTTGAATAAGTGAGGGTTGAGGAGGTTAAAACTTCTGACCGTAGGTGTCGCTGTGGACTTTGTCCTTGCGGTACTTGGTATGCGGAGGGGGAGATTCAGCGGCATAGCCGATGGGGATGATGCAGAGGACTTCCAATCTGGAAGGAATACCCAAAATTTTGCGTACCGCCGGGGCATGCCCTTCATTTATACCGCACCAGACCGCTCCCAGACCGAGATTAGCTGCCGCCAGGAGGATATTTTCCGTGGCCGCGGCGCAGTCATCCCGCCACCATTCGGAACTTTTATCGCCCAGGACCACAATGGCCGCAGGGGCCTCAGCAGCCATGTAAACCCACGGGTGGACGCGGGACAGGGCTTCTTTGGTTTTTGGATCCCGGACGATGACGAATTCCCAGGGCTGAACGTTATTGCCGCTGGGCGCGGCCATGGCCGCCTTCATCAAAATCTCCAGGGTTTCTTCAGGGATATCCTTTTTGGCGAAACGCCGGACACTTCTTCGGCGGCAGATAAAATCGAGGATTGCTTTGGGATCCATCGTTTATTCTCCGGAGATATTTTTTACGCAGCGAAAACCAAGCCAGTGGGCTCCGTTGACCTGGTCTTCAGCCGACCAGCGAACCGTGGTTCGTACGAATGTGGCGCTCCCGAGGAAACATCCTCCCCGCATGGGCAGATGTTTTTCGATCCATACTCCTTCGCACATCTCCCAGACGTTTCCGGACATGTCATAACATCCATACGGACTGAGGCCCAGGTGGAATCGAGTGACGTCGGTTACCCGATTGATGGCCAGTTCGGCGGAATTGCAATACCCGGGATAAAAATCATTTCCCCAGGGCCACCACCGTCTATCGGTTCCCCGGGCAGCTTTTTCCCATTGAGCCTCCGTTGGCAGATCCTTTCCAGCCCAGGCGGCGTATGCCTTGGCGTCATTCCATCCCAGGCCTACCACCGGCTGAAGGGGGTCATTCCAGCCTTCCTTTCCCCAGAGCAGGGGTGTACGATGTCCCGTTTCTTCAAGGAACCTGCCGTACTGATAGTTGGTTACAGGATGTAGGTCGATGTAATAATCTTCCAGGGTTACTTTTCGGGCGGGCACCTCTGACCAGAAGACTGGGTTTTGGGAGCCTTCCAGAATAAAAACCTGATGCAGCTCACTTTCGCTGATGCCCATGGTAAATTCCCCCGCGGGGATAAAGGCCATTTCGGCAGAATCGATGGGGGAGACAATTTTAGGGGGTAAAAGGGGTGAATTGACCAAATTGGCTACCGACCAATAATTTTTTTTAACCACTCAGCTTCCCTCAAAATTTTTAAATGCCCATAATATTGCATTTTTAAAAAAAGAGGGCAAGATAAATCTTAACAAACACCAATCCGAAATTCGAATATCGAAATTCGAAACAAACCTAAAATATTCGAAATATTTTATTTAAGGGAATTGATTGAAACATTCATTCCAGGTAACAGTTTAGGCATTTGAAAAGCTGTCAAATCCCCCTTCATCCCCCTTTTTCA
>JASEHN010000456.1 GCA_030018715.1 Thermodesulfobacteriota bacterium
TAATGACTGTTCTTTTGTTGTTAGGTCGCTAATGGTTTTCCCCTCTGTGGCCTCTGTGTTCTCTGTGGCAAAAAGATGTTTTTCAAAAAGGAATTTCGTTGATGCTGAAGACCGCCAATAGCATTGAGATGACGATAAACCCAACGACGGCGCCCATCGCCAGGATGATCAAAGGTTCTAAAAGCGCAACAAACCTTTTGGCTGTTTTCTGGACATTGTCCTCATAGGTTTCCGCAACCTTGATCAACATCTCCTCGAGCCTGCCCGTTTCCTCCCCAACGCCGATCATGTGCACGGCTAAAGCCGGGAAAACATCAGTCTCCTCTAAGGTCTTGGAAATGCCTTTGCCCTCTCTCAACCGATCATGAACATAGGCTATGGCTCTGGCAACTGTCAAGTTCTGGGAGATTTCTTTAACCAGATTAAGGGCTGACAGAATAGGAACTCCGCTCTGCAATAAAGTCCCCAGAGTCCTGGAAAAACGGGCTACTTCTACTTTTTTTATGAGCGATCCGAGGCCGGGCCATTTCAATTTAAAACCATCCCACCGCCATCTTCTCTCTTCGTCCTGATTATAAATTTTCAGGGCGAAATACAATAAGCTAACGGCCCCCAGGCCGGCCCACCAATAATCCCTAAAAGAATGACTGGCCGAAAGCATGATCTGCGTGGCCAGGGGGATGGCCTGCCCCATGTCGGCAAATATTCGGGCAAACCGGGGAATGACAAAGGCCACCAGGATTGTTATGGAGATCCCGCTGACCGCCGTCAGGATCAGGGGGTAGATCATGACTGAAATCAGGTATTCCCTGATTTCTTTAGAGCTTTGCAGATATCGAACCAACCGGGATAGGATCGTCTCTAAGAATCCACCCGATTCTCCGGCCTTTACCATATTGACGAATAGGCGCGAAAAAATTCGGGGATGGTAACTAAGCGCTTCCGCCAGGGAATTCCCCCCTTCAATTCGTCTGAGGATGTCCTTGACCACCTCCTTTAATCTTCTGTTCTCTGTCAAATCGCTAAGAATTCGGAGGCTTCGATCGATGGGCAAACCTGCGGATATAAGGGTGGAAAGCTCCTGGGTAAAGGCCAGCAGGTTTTTAATGCCCACGCGCTGAGGCAAAAAGGAAGATAGGCCCAGGCTGGGTGTTTTTTCTTCTGCGGAAGCAATCCGGATGGGGATGTAACCCAGTCCATGCAAGCTCTGGACTACGGCCGTTTCGTCTTTGCCCTCAATTGCTCCTTCCACGGTTTGCCCCCGTAAGGTGGTGGCTTTGTAGAGAAATTCAGCCATATCTTTTAGCTCTTAGCTCATTGCTCTTTGCTCTTTGCTTTTTGCTTTTTGCTTTCAGCTTTGCCCTTGAACCCTTGACTCTTTGAACCCTTAAATTATTTCTTCCTGGGTTACCCTTAAGACTTCCGAGACAGTGGTAATTCCCTGTTTGACTTTCAACCAACCATCCTCCCTAAGCGTCCTCATTCCGGTAAGGCGTGCCGTCTCTTTGATGATGTTGGCGTCCCTTTTTTCCAAAATGAGCTTCTGGATTTCTTCGTTAATTTTCAGGAACTCAAAAATCCCCGTCCGCCCCCAATACCCGGAGTAATTACATTTCTCGCATCCTTTGACTTCATGAATCGGCCAATCGGTCAGGGTCGATTCCTCCAGTTTCATTTCCTTAAGAATCTCCCGGTCTGGGGAAAAGGGCACCCGGCAATGCCGGCAGGATATCCGCACGAGTCGTTGGGCGAGTATGCCGATGATGGTGGAAGAGAGAAGGTAATCCTCCATGCCCATATCTATAAGGCGGGTAACGGCGCTGGGGGCGTCGTTGGTATGCAGGGTGCTCAGGACCAGGTGTCCGGTTAGGGCCGAATGGATGGCAATCTCGGCTGTCTCGGCATCCCGGATTTCGCCGATGAGAATCACATCCGGATCCTGCCGCACGATGGATCGAAGGGCGTTGGCAAAGGTAAGTCCGATGGATGGCTTCACCTGAATTTGATTAATTCCTTTTAATTGGTACTCAACCGGATCCTCTACTGTGATGATCTTTTTCCCGGGCGAGTTAATCTTCTGTAACGCGCAATAAAGAGTGGTGGTCTTGCCGCTCCCCGTCGGACCCGTGACCAGGATGATCCCATGAGGATTCTTAACGATTTCCTGAATTTCCCTTAAGGTATCTGCCTGAAACCCCAATTGTTCAACATCCATAACGATGCTGCTCTTGTCTAAAATGCGCAGAACGACGGATTCCCCGTGAATGGTGGGAACCGAAGAAACCCGGAAATCGATTTCTTTACCCTTCACCCGGAGCATAATCCGGCCATCCTGGGGGAGGCGTCTTTCGGCGATATTCAATTTGGCCATGATTTTAATCCGGGAAATGATCGCCGACTGAAGCCGCTTGGGGGGGGATTCGGCGTCATGGAGCACCCCATCGATGCGATAGCGAACCCGGAAATTTTCTTCGAAAGGTTCAAAATGGATGTCGCTCGCTCTCTTTTCGATGGCCCGGGTGATGATCAGGTTAACCAGCCGGATGACCGGCCCTTCCGATGCCAAATCGCGGAGATGATCGACGTTTTCTTCATCTTCAGCCTGATATTCCGGAATCCCGTCGATGTCCTCGATGATTTTCTCCATTGAGGTTGTCCCGGCTCCGTAAGTCCGTTCAATGGCTTTTAAAACTTCTTCTTCCGCTCCAACTAAAACATTGATTTCATGGTTTGTGGCCAAGCGGATGCCCTCGAGAGTGTAAAAATCGAAGGGATTGCTCATGATGACAGTGAGAATATTATTCTCGATTTTACCCGGGAGAAATTTTGACTCTTTCATGAACAGAACGGATAATTGGTCGAAAAGGACGGGTTCTCTGGGATAATCATCCGCGGAAGCAAAAGGGGCTCCAAAAAATTCTTTGACTGCCGCCCGAAATCCCTCGGCGTTTATGAGGCCGGGTTTGATGAGATGTTCTGCTATTGAAAAGTTCTCCGGAGTTTCCCCCAGTGGGAAAACTCTTTCATGGTCGGCTTTTCCGAGCAGACCCTTCTCCATAAGGTAGGCAATCAATCGGCGGTTGATATCTTCCATTTTCGCCCCAAAACGAGTTTCTATATAGAGTGTCATAAATAATGCATCATATTTCGATCTCGATGGTCATTCCCGCGAAGGCGGGAATCCAGTCTGGATGCCCGTATACACGGGCATGACAAGCTATATTTTTTACGTAAATAGTGCGTTCCTTATGTCGTTATGTATAATATCCTAATTTGGCATTATATCTTAACTTGTCAAACAATAAAATATTTAATTTGGCAACCTTGTAACCCTTCTGTCACGGGTGGGTGACCAAGGTCGGAGGGAAAAAGGTTCGCCGTAAATGCCCAGGGCG
>JASEHN010000457.1 GCA_030018715.1 Thermodesulfobacteriota bacterium
AATAACTGGCCATTTTAAATATGCCAGCTCCTTGGCGCTCAACTAATTTGGAGATGACCCTTTATCTTTTTTCTTTCTCATAAGCTGGCCAGTATAGTGCGGCTTCGGGAATGGAGATTTCTTTGGCCCCGATATATCCATGGCAGGTATTGCAGGACCTCTTAGGATTGTGGCAGAGCGCGCATTCCCGCTCGCTGAAATCTCCATTGGCCAGGGCTTTCTTGTGCACTGCCCGCCACCGCTCCATGGGCGCATGGTATTCTGGAGTAGCGGCCCCCCGCTCCATGACAACGGCCAGGGGACCTTTCCCTTTAACCTCTGGTTTCTGCACCGGCTGGCAGCCCAGAAGGAACACCAAAATCATGAAAACAATAGCGATCAGATAGTTAAATTTCTGCATGGAAGACTCAACAAAATGGAATACAAAATTCAGGAGCCAGAAGTCAGAAGAAAATATAATTATTAATTCTGAATTCTGTATTCTGACTTCTGCTTTTATTTAAGCACCAGCGCTCTTGCTAAAAGGTCATGAACGCCGCCCACTTCACAATTGACCCGATGGTGCTTCATCACCTCGGGTAGATTGGCTTTGCAAATGGCGCAGATTGTGGCCAAATAATTAGCCCCGGTGGCCCGGCAGGCTTCGGCCCTGGGTTTCCCGCCGGCCAGGCGAATTTCCATGATTTCATCCGCCAGAAGCCCGCCGCCCCCGCCGCAACAGTAGGTTTTTTCGAGGATGGTATCCGGGTGCATTTCTATAAAATTGTTGCAAGTAGCCCGGATGATGTTTCGGGGCGGCTGGAAATATCCTGCGGCCCGGGCGATGTTACAGGGATCATGGTACGTAACTAAAAGCGAGTCATTGGCCTCTTTATCGATCTTTAACGCTCCCCTTTTAATCAAATCCCAGGTCAGGTCGCAAATGTGCAGCGGATAAGGGATTTCCAGAAAATCCATCGATCCGCTCAAGGTCGTTGTGAAGGCCAGACCGGCCCTCCAGGCGTGTCCTCACTCTCCCCAGTAGATTTTTTTTACCTGCAACTGGCGGGCAGCCTCGATAATCCGGTTGTTAATCTTCTTCAGGTTGGCATAATTTAAGAAAAGGCCGAAGTTTCCTCCTTCGTTGCAGTACGTGCTGGTGGTCCAGGAGATTCCGGCGGCATGAAACATCTTGGCGTAGCCGATCATGGTGTTGGTGTTGACAAAGTTATCCGCAGAGGGCGGTATCAGCAGGACTTCTGCTCCCACCGCGTCAACCGGAAACTTGATATCCAAACCTTCCGTATCCTTCAGGTCTTCTTCGAGGAAGGCGCAGTTATCCTTCCAGGCCGGGGCCCAGATACCCAGGTTATTCCCCGTGTCGTAAACCTTGGCCACGACCTCCGTGACATACTTGGTGGCAACTCCCGCAGCCGCCATGATCTCCCGCGCGGCCATGGTGATCTCCGCCGTATCGATCCCGTAAGGGCAGAAAACCGAACAGCGGCGGCATTGGCTGCACTGATAAAAATAGACGTACCAATCCTTAAGGACTGTTTCGTTAAGCTCGGCGGATTCATTGGCCCGGCCCCATAACTTCCCTCCCAGGGTGAAGTATCTTTTGTAGACTTTTCTCAGGAGGTCGGCCCGGGCCACCGGCATATTCTTCGGATCTCCCGTTCCCAGGAAAAATTGGCATTTATCCGCGCAGGCCCCGCATTTTACGCAGATGTCCAGAAAGAGGCGAACCGACCGATATTTATCTAAGACCTCCGCCATTTTTTTTAACATGGCTTCTTTCCAGTCCGGCGGGCGCTCCTTGGGCAGGTCAATTTTGACCATATCTTTTGCTTTGGCCGGATGGCATACCTGATGCCCTGCGGACCCGATCTTTATTGCCGGGATGGGAACCGGAACTTTCATTCTTTCTTTCCTTCTCGCATACCTTTCAGAGTCTCTCTGTATTTTTCAGGCGGGAAGAGGTTCTGAACATTATAAGCAACTGGGAAATCCCAGGGATTGACAAATCGTTTTTCAAAATTGGCCCTCTGGTTTCGCGTGGAGCTGAAAAAGAGACCGCCCGAGTGCATGAGCTTTCCAAAGGGGAAATAGATCAGCAGAACCATTATCAGAACGAAGTGCAGCGCGAAAAGCCAGTGATAATCGGAAATCGCCGGTTGAAAATATATCAGGCCAAGAATTAGGGCTTTGACGTCAACGATGTAGGTGCGGAAGAAAACCTGCAGCAAAATTCCGCTAAGCGAAATGGCTAAAAGGAGGAACAGGGCGAAAAAATCCCCCAGGATGGAGATGTAAAGAGCCCGTTCGAAAATCAACCGGCGGGCCAGCAGGAAAGCAAGGGGAATCGGGATAAGGTAACCGGCGTAAAGGCCGGCAGTCTGAATGGCTTCAACCCATCCGGGCACTGGATAAAGGAAATATCGCAAATGCCGGAGGATCACCAGCCAGAGGAAGACATGGAATAAAAACCCGCCCGCCCAGAGCAGCTTGTCCGCTTTGAAAAGGCTGGGAAACCAGAGGGCATCCCCGATCAGCCGTAAAGCTATCCCCCTGCGGGTTTGGGGCGCCGGTGCGATCACAATGCGCAGGGGGACAGGGGTGCGCGCCCATCGCCAGAATTGGTAAAGGACGCCAAGGATAAAAATTCCTAAGCTGATATAAGGCAGGTAGATAAAAAGAAATTTTGTTGCCATTCCTTTAGATTAAACCACAATCCCCAGACGCTCATAAATTTCCGGTAATTTCTTTTTGGCCTCCGCTTTCAGCTCGAAATATAGGTGATTCCCGTGCGAATCCATGGCCACGATCAGAGGCCCAAAGTCCTTCACCTTAAACTGGTAAAGAGCCTCTGGATGGAGCTCTTCGAAGTAAACCTTTTCCACCTCGACGATCTGCTTTGTCTCCACCGCAGCCGCTCCCCCCACAATTGCTAAATAACAGCCACCAAATTTCTTCATGGCCTTAAGACTCCCCTCGTATTGCCCGCCTTTGCCGATGATGGCCCGCACTCCGTAATTTTCCATCAATCCGGGGGTAAAGCGGTCCATGCGCCCGCTGGTGGTGGTGCCCACACAAATCTTCTCCCAACGGTCTCCTACTTTTTTCAGGCTGGGAGCTGTATGCAGGAGGACTGCGCCCTGCAATGAAACGGGTGGACTATTTTTACGGTCGAAGATATGGATCAGGGTGAGATCGCGAATCCCGAAAATAGTTCCATTTAGGATTACCGTATCGCGGACCCGAAGCTTTCTGACCATCTCTTCTGTGAGCGGTGTGGTTAATGTATATTGAGCCATATTCTTCTCCTAATAAAAAAGTGTTGAGTGTTGTGAGTTAAATAAATTAGCCACAGAGGGCACAGAGATCACAGAGTTCTTAAAACCGAAAAAAT
>JASEHN010000458.1 GCA_030018715.1 Thermodesulfobacteriota bacterium
AGCAAATATTTTTTTATTGCCTATTGACTGTTTTATTCAAAATTGAAATCTACGGCAATTTTAAAGGTCTTTAAAGCAGGGAGGTTAAGGATTTCTTTGACGCCGGTATTTTCAGAAATTTCAGATAGAATCTTATCGATCTTCTTCCTTGATGGGGCGATCAGGGTAAACCAGATGTTATAATCCCCTCCCCTTTCGTAATTATGGGTAACTCCGGGATACGTATTGACCACAGCCACAAATCCTCCGATCTTGTTCTTAGGAACCTTGGCCGCGCAGAGGGTGGAAGTAAAGCCTACGGCGCTGGCGCTGAAGCTGGCCCCGATGCGCCGGATGATTCCCACTTCTTTTAGCCTTTGCACTCGCGCCAAAATCTCTTTTTCTTTTATTTGAAGTTTCCGGGCCAGGGATAGAAAGGGACGGTGAGTAACCGGAAAATTTCTCTGGATCTCGTTCAGAATTATCCGGTCAGTTTGATCAAGAACATGTTTGCCCTTTTCTCCGGTTCCTTTGAATAGAGCCTTTTCCCGAACGTTTTTTTTCATGCGTCTTTTCAAAACAGTCTCCTTTTTTCAGAGTGAATGCGTATATGCCTAATTGCGGAAACGGGTCGATGTGTTAACGCTTTCACTCCATCAACGCATTAACGCATCTACGCATTTACACTTTTACCCTTCTACTTATCTATAATTGGCGTCCCAACCAACCCTTGATCTCTCCATTCGACGATCTTCCTGGCCATGACTTCCTGTTCTTCCCACCATCCGTCTAATTTCCTTTTCTTCTCCCAATTCTTAAGAGCATTTTTCGTTCCGTCGTCCAAGCGGGAGGGCTCTTTCCAGAAAAGGGGCGTTCCAGGCAAGGGAAGGTAAGTATGAGCATGAATCTTGGCTCCATGTTCCTCGATCATCTTTTTCATAAGAGCCAGCGAGAGCTGGCGGTCTTCTATGGTTTCTTCGGGAAAACCAAAGACAAAGTCCACGTGAGGCATGAACCCGGCCTGATGGATCCAACAGGAAGCCTGCAGGGCCTGCCCAGCCGAATGGGCCCGTTTGAGCTTGCCGAGAAGGGCACCGCTTCCGGATTGCGCCCCCAAAACAATGGTTTTATTCCGGCAGTATTTTTTGACCAGATGCAAAACTTCCGGGTTCACCCAATCCGGCCGGACCTCTGAAGGATAACACCCAAAATGAATTACCTCAACTCCAGCTTGCTGGCAGGCGGTAAGAAGCTCCTCGATGGCTGCTAAATTGGGCTCTTGCAGGCCCGTAGCGCCGTAGGAAAAAGCATTCGGAGAAAGGAAGGCGCTCTGATTATAACCATAAGGGAAGGCTTGTTCCAGATACCGGCCTATACTGGTCGGATCGCGATGTCGTAGAGAATGGCCAAAAATACGGGGAGTCTGGCAAAAGCCGCAGCTATAAAAACAACCCCGGGTCAGCTCAATGGGAGCAAAAAAGCGCTCCTGCAGGGAAAATGGAGGGTTGGCCATAAACAGACATGATCCTTTATCTCCGGTGAGAATGTTTGTCCCTGGAAGTTTATTGTGCAGGAACTGGCGTAAAAAATCCGGAAAAGATTTTTCGCATTCGCCCGTAAAAACAAAGTCAAATCCGAGCCGAGCTGTGCCCTGCGGATCGCCCGTAGCATGAGGGCCTCCGGCAATCAGGATGGCTTCTTTCCCCAATCCCTGCTTCAATTGCTCGACTTCTTCCTGCACTTGAAGAAGATGGGGGGTCATAAAGGAAAAGCCAACGATTACTTTTCCAGAGGCGGCTTTTTCGCATATCTTCTCCGGGGAGCCGGCAATGAGCAGGCGAAAATTTTTCGTAAGCCCCTCCCCTTCCAGGCATCCAAGGAGCACGGCCAGAGTGTATCGGTTTTGCCGGGTTTTCCGGAAAATCAGCCAGGGCCGATCGTCATGCTCCAATCCCATTCTTTATTTATATTCCCTCCATCCACTAACTGTCAATAAAGACAAGTAAATTAATCTTTTTTATTCTCAAATTTTTAATAAAAAATGGACGTCGCATGTCGTGGGTTTAGGCAGGGAGCAGAGGGGGGACTTTCCCCTTCAGGGAATGTAATAGGTCCAAAAATTAAGGAATTGGTCTTGTCAGGCCAGATCTTTCCTGCTATATATTTTGGGAGTTTTTGATTATCAGAAAAGATTCTGGGCTTATAAAAATTCTCCAAGGAGGAGCAGATGATGATGCTCGAAGGGAAAGTGGCAGTGGTTACCGGCGCAGGAAGAGGAATTGGGCGGGAAATTGCCCTGCTTATGGCCAAAGAGGGCGCCAAGGTAGTGGTAAATGATTTTGGGGGCCGGGAAGACGGCACCGGCGGCGAAACCAGGGTTGCCGACGGCGTAGTCAAAGAGATCAAAGAAGCTGGTGGCCTGGCTGCAGCCAATTACGATTCCGTATCCACCATGGAAACCGGGAAGCGAATCATCCAGACCGCTCTGGACAATTTTGGCAAATTGGACATCCTGGTGAACAACGCTGGAATTCTACGCGACCGAATGATTTTCAACATGACCGAAGAAGAATGGGACAGCGTGATCTCCGTTCACCTCAAAGGAACCTTTGCCTGCACCCGCGCCGCCGTTCCCTTGATGCGCGAACAGCGCAGTGGCCGAATCATTAACTTTACTTCGACTTCCGGGTTGGTCGGGAACGTCGGCCAGGCCAATTACGGGGCAGCCAAGATGGGCATCGTGGGGTTTACCAAAGTAGTCGCCTTGGACATGGCCAGGTACAACGTTACGGCCAATTGTATTTCTCCTTTTGCCTGGACCCGTCTCATTGGCACGATCCCTACCGATACAGAAGTGCAAAAGCGCCGGGTGGAAAAATTGAAAAAGATGACTCCAGCCGACATCGCCCCCCTGGTGGCTTACTTGGCCAGCGATGAAGCCCAGTATATCAGCGGCCAAATTTTCGGCGTCCGGGGGAAAGAGATCTTCATCTTTTCTCAGCCAAGGCCGGTCCGCTCCATCCATCATTCCGAAGGTTGGACACCCGATCGCCTGGCAGAGATGTTCAAAGGCACGCTGGGCACGCACCTCGTTCCCCTGGAGACTTCGGGACAGGTCTTCAGCTACGATCCCCTGGTATAATCAATTTCCTTCGGGAAATTATACAGCAAGATCATGGAAGCAATCGGCTGGTTTGCTGGAAGGGAAATATGTTTCTTTGCGGCCAGCCGCGCTGGCCCATGATAGAACTTTTTCAAAAACCTAAACTGTTAAAATTTTGCGGTTGTAAAATTTGATGATTGTATAGAAAAATCCTTTTTTCGTAACACTTTAGCCCTTTGAAAAGAGGTGGAGCGTAAGGTCAGAGGGAATCCATGGTCCGGGGGCCTGGTCCCGCCATGGCGGGAT
>JASEHN010000459.1 GCA_030018715.1 Thermodesulfobacteriota bacterium
CCGGGGCCGCCGCCTTAATCGCAACTTCCCTTGCACCGCAGGTTAAACCCTACCTCATTGCCGCCCATCAATCGGTGGAACAGGGGCATAAAATCATATTGGAATATCTCGGTCTGAAACCGCTGCTTAATCTCGACCTCCGATTGGGAGAGGGGACAGGGGCCGCTCTGGGAATATTTTTAGTAGAGGCCAGTCTTAAGGTTCTCAACGAAATGGCCACCTTCGCGGAAGCCGGTGTGTCTGAGAAGATATGATTAGAAAATCGCTACTTTTTGCATTCGTAATTAACGTCCTTCTCACTATCCCCCTACAAGGACAAGAACGCCCATTTATCGATGAGATAGGAAGGGAAGTAAAAATTCCTAATTCTCCGAAAAGGATTATATCGTTGGCTCCCAGCATTATGGAAATCCTCTTCGCCTTGGGCCTCAACGAGGAAATAGTTGGGGTCACAAGCTTTTGTGATTATCCAGAAACTGCTGCGACTAAACCTAAAATCGGAGGGTTTGTGAATCCCAGTATTGAAAAGATTGTTTCTTTAAAACCAGATCTCGTCATTGCGATCGGAGAAGGCAATCGGGGGGAGACTATTTACAGATTAGGCAATCTTGGTCTTTCTGTCTATTGTGTTAATCCAAAAGGATTTGATTAAGTGATGAAAAACATCCAGAATATTAGGGAGATTGTTGGGAGACAAGACGAATCAGAGAAAATCATAAGGAATATGTTTGGTAAGATGGAGCATATTGTCACTCTCACCAAACCCCCTCCCAGACTAAGGGTGTTCTTTCAGGTGGGATTCGATCCCATTGTCACTTTTTAGCAGCGCTTCTTCTGCCCGCTGGAGTTCTGCTTCGGAGTTTTCCAGTTCATCAACCCTCTGGCGCAGTACCGCCATCTCTTCCATGAGCTGCTTTTTGGTCTTGGCTTCATCTTTCATAAAGGATTCCTCACGCAAATCCCTAACAACTTAATCCACCTTTACCATATATCGGTTCTTATGGCTATATCCTTTACCGGGGAAAAAGATAAGAAAATGCTTTCTCCTGAGGGTGGCGATGGATCAACGAAAAAGATCCTGGGCTTCAGAGGTGTAACCCCCTGCGGAATCATAGAGGAATCGAGGAGGGAGAACTTTGATTTGAGCGTGTCCTTCTTTGATCGCTTCCACCAGCATCAGGCGGGCTTCGTCTTTCTGATGAGAGTGAATAAACTGCAGGCGCTTAGGCTCCAGGTGAGACTTGCGCATTTCCTGAATCAGGTCGGCTGCCCGGGAGGCTGGATATATCATGTTCAGACGCCCCTTCTCTTTCAGGAGATGATGCGCGGCCTTAAGAATATCATTCAGAGCCGCCTTTATTTCATGGCGGGCCAGGGCCTTCTCCAACCCGGGGTTGATCCGGCCTGAACCTACTTTGCGGTAGGGCGGGTTGCTTACAACTACATCAAAAGTACCCCCCGGGATCTCCCTCTTTAAGGTCTTAAGGTCTTTTTCCCAGATCTCAATACGTGAGGATAGATGGTTCAAGGCGGCATTCCGCCTGGCCAGGTCGGCAAGGGAAGGCTGAATTTCAACGCCGATGACCCTTTCCGCTTTCTTACGACAGGTTAATATCAGCGGGAGAATGCCACAACCTGTACCCAGGTCAATAAGGCAGTCTTTAAGGCGAACTTCCGTAAAATGGGCCAGGAGCAGGGCGTCGATAGAGAAACGGTATCCGCTTTTTTTCTGGAGGATTTTGAGCCGGCCCCTTAAAAGCGTGTCGAGGGTTTCTTCCTGGTCACTCCAAGACAATTTCTTCATGGGGTTCCAGGGGATTGATGACCAAGCCGCTGAGCAACTTGGGGTAGAAGAATGTGGATTTGGACGGCATGGTTTCTCCGGCTAAAGACACATCTCTGACCTGATACACTTTGGTGGGGTTAAGGAAAAAAGCAATCTGCCCTCTGCCGGATTGAACTGTTAGGGCAGCCTCCTTGGGTTCTTGGCAATAGAGCACATTCTTTCCGGCGGCTAATTCCTGAGGACCGATCTTCAACAGCTTTTGGAAGATAAGGATATGGAGGAGATTAACGTCCAGATCTTTCAGGACTGGCGATAATCCTGGGGCCGCTTGATCAAGTAGGCGATCTTCTTTCAAAGAGAGGAGAAAATATTGCGAAGTCTGCCCCAAAAGCATCCCCAGGGTTCGTCCCGTGTTAGACCGCAAGGCGAGTTTCCGCAGAAATTGCTCGCGGACGATCCCTTCGTTCTTGGCATTGAAAGCGAATGATTCGATGAAAAAACTATTGCCGATTTGTTCCATGAAAGAGGAGACATGAAGTTCTTCTATGCCCATAACCACCCGGTGGGTGGGCAGGATCACCAGTCCCTCATCCTCCATGGCCGCCAGGTACATCATGGTAAAATTGTAGCTTTCCTTCCCCGTGTTGTTCGGAAAGCGGGCGCGTTGTCGCTCCCGGTAAGTCAGGGCAGTTTCATAGCGATGATGCCCATCGGCAATATAGATCTTCTTGGGTCCCATAATTTCCGTTACTTTTTTGAGGATTTTCGGGTCGTTGACCATCCAGAGTCTATGGCGAAACCCGTCCCCGTCGGTGATGTCCAAAGCCGGGCCTGACGGAGAGGAAAAGACCTCTGCAAAAATCGGGGTCATGACTCCTTCCGGATCTGGGTACAACGAAAAAATCTGGCATAAATTTGCCTGGCAGGTTTCCATCAAGGCCAGACGGTCTGCTTTGGGCTTGGTTTGAGTCTTTTCATGGGGCAAGACCACACCGGCTGCGAATTCCTCCAGACGGACGAGGCCGATTACGCCCTGGCGAACTTTCCTGCGTTGAGAGGAATCGCCATTGACCCCGAGGCCGGTAAAATCATCGAATTCTTCTTGCAAAAAATAAAACTGGGGGGTACTGGAGCGGGCCAGGAGGCCGTCTTCAAGCCAGGCCCTATAGTTGGCCGCGGAGCGGGTATAGCGATTGTCTTGGGGAGTGTCCCCGTGTGTTTCCTTGTTCAGGATCAAGCGGATGACATTCTGGGGATGTCGCCGGTAGAAGGAATCCTGAGCTTCCGAGGAAATGACGTCGTAGGGAGGGGCGACCACCTGGCTTAAGTCGCCAACCTTTTTTTGATCATAAAAAATACCCCGAAAAGGGACAATCAAGGCCATTTTAATTTTCTCCTTCTTGGAGATTTTCTGGAGAAGTTGATGAGTGTTTATAACACAAAGAAAATAGCAAAACAAGGCCTGTTAAATTCGGAATTCCCCCACTCGCCTTGGTGGTTGTTGACAATAATACTTAAGTATATTATTTTTAAATATATCGTATAGGAAATTCCTTTTTTCAACTTTAGTGTAGCCTGCGGCTGGATCACTTTAG
>JASEHN010000460.1 GCA_030018715.1 Thermodesulfobacteriota bacterium
TGGAACCTCCAATGGCTCGGAAATAGGAAACGCTTTCTCAAAATCAAATTAATCTCTGTTCAGGCTTCGTGTTACTGCTCCAGTGCAATCACGTAACTTTCGAACAACGTCTATTTTTGGCTAAAAGGTATTTTTGATGTACGAAGTTCTCCACGATCCGCTCAAGGGTTGGCTCTCCCCAATCTTCCACCCGGTAGTTTACCCGAAGGGTTGGATGATTGATAGGAATTAAGCGGCTGAGGTCGATAGGGGTAGCCACGACAACTAAGTCACAGGGAGTCTGCCGGATGGTGGCCCCCAGGTCGCTTAATTGCTCTGGGAAGTATCCCTCAGCGGGAAGTACATTTTTTAAATGGGCATATTGCTTGAAGACGGATGTTAGAGACCCTACCGCGTAAGGCCGCGGGTCAACGATTTCTCTTGCTCCGTATTTTTGGGCAGCCAGCACTCCGGCTCCGTAGGGCATCCCGCCATGGGTTACTGTCGGACCATCCTCAATCACCAGCACTCTTTTCCCCTGTATTTTTTCTCCCCCATCAACGTAGATCGGCGAAGCGGTCTGAATCAAGACCGCCGTGGAATTGGCCTGATGGGCCGCATTTATAAGGTAATCTACATCTTCTTTCCTGGCTGTATCCACTTTGTTGATTACCAGGACATGTGCCCGCAGGAAGTTCACTTCACCGGGATGATAAAGTCGTTCATGTCCTGCCCGGTGAGGGTCCAGGATGACGATTTCCAAATCTGGCTTGATGAATGAAAAATCATTGTTCCCCCCGTCCCATAGCAGGACCTGGGCCTCCTTCTGGGCTTCTTCCATGATCGCCTGATAATCCACTCCGGCGTAAACCACGATTCCTTTTTTTACCAGATGCTCGTATTCTTCCCGCTCTTCCACTGTGCAGGCATATCGATCAAGGTCTTCCATGGCGGCAAAACGCTCTACCCTCATTCGGTTCAGGTCGCAATAAGGCATGGGATGCCGGATCACAACCGCCCGGATTCCCCGCTCCTGCAATATTTCCCAAAGGCGTTCCGTAATTCCACTTTTCCCGCAGCCAGTCCTAATGGCGCAAATAGAAATCACCGGAATCGAGGCCTTCAACATTGTCCGGTCCGGCCCCAGAAGGACAAAGTCAGCGCCCAAAGATATGGCCAGGGATGCCCGATGCATGACCTCCACGTGGGAAAGGTCGCTATAAGCAAAGACGACTTGCTGGACTTTATAGTTGCGCATGATACGGGAAAGTTCTTCCTCCGGGAAGATGGGAATGCCCTTAGGGTAAAGCGGCCCGGAAAGTTCAAAAGGAAAAAGCCGGTTTTCAATTCCCGGAATTTGGGCAGCCGTAAAGGCCACCACTTCTGTGGAATAATCATCGCGGTAACAGACCTGAAAATTATGGAAATCCCTTCCGGCAGCCCCCATGATGACAATTCTGGTTCTTTCCATTTTTCCTCCTTATTGAACTTCCCATAAATAATGGAACGCTGAGCCGCACCCAAATTCCCCCCCTCACCTTTCTCCTCTCCCCCCAAAAGGGGGGAGAGGGCGGGGTGAGGGGGAATAGTAGACCGGATGAAGTTCCATTACTTTTGCGAAACTCAATAACTTAAGAATCATTACCAATGTTACTTGGGAACAAACCTTCTGGCAAGACCGAATGGACAATTCACTTCCCAGGCTCCCTTTTAAAGGCCTCAACAACAGAAAATTGTTATAAACTTGCCCCTTTTCACTTTTCATTTTCGTTCATGCTTTCAGTATGATGATCAGAACCAGGCGGGAGTTAAAGGTGAATAATTGAAATAAACCCTTGACAACAATTGGCTGAATATATATATTAATCAGTAATATCAGATTAATCAGTAATAGCAGATTATAAGGCCGGCTTTAAAAAATAAATTTTGCCATCTGCCCTGCCTCTACCATGGGGGTGGAAAAAAAGATCAATAAATCATCAGGGGAAACCTGAAACAAAGGAGGGGATGCATGGCTAATAAAAATAAGAATGGATGTTTGGCAGCAGGGGGGAAAAATACGGGTTGTTGTAAAGTCGAATCCCTGATTAGCGTCGATGAACGGGGCCAGATGGTTCTCCCCAAAGAGTTAAGAGAAAAGGCCAAGATTCAAGCAGGGGACAAATTGGCAGTTATAAGCTGGGAAAAAGAGGGGGAGGTATGCTGTATGGTCTTAATAAAGGCGGAGAATCTCGCCGAGCGGGTTAAAGATTTTCTCGGGCCGGTAATGAAAAATATGTTTACCAGCTAATAATTTTAGAATAATAAATAGGAGGTAGGAAATGAGAGAGGAAGAGATTAAAAAAGTCGTTAGGGAAGGCTATGCCAAAATTGCCCAAAAAGATTCATCCTGTTGTGCCCCCGTTAGTTCCTGCTGCGGCAATAAAGACTTAGTGCATGACATCAGCAAAAAGATTGGATACCGTGATGAGGAGTTGAAGGCGATTCCAGAAGGGGCAAACCTGGGCCTGGGCTGCGGCAACCCCGTTGCCCTTGCTTCTTTAAAAGAGGGTGAAGTGGTCCTTGACCTCGGTTCAGGCGCGGGATTCGATTGTTTCCTTGCTGCCAACCAGGTTGGTAAAAGCGGTAAAGTCATCGGCGTGGATATGACCCCGGAGATGCTTGACCGGGCCAGGGAAAACGCCCGTAAAGGCGGTTATGCCAATACGGAGTTCCGGCTCGGTGAGATCGAAAACCTACCGGTCGCAGATAATCACGCGGACGTCATCATTTCCAATTGTGTGATCAATCTTGCCCCCGATAAAGAGAAGGTCTTCCGGGAAGCTTTCCGGGTGCTCAAGCCGGGTGGCCGGCTCATGGTTTCGGATATGGTCTTAATGAAAGAGCTTCCCGACGAAATTAAAAATTCCCTGGCTGCCTACGTCGGCTGCCTGGCCGGAGCCATTACAAAAGAAGAATATCTGAAAGCGATGCAGACGGCGGGGTTTCAGGAAACCCGTGTTGTTGGCGAGACCACTTTCCCTGCGGAGCTAATGGCTAACGACCCGACCGCCAGGGAGGTAGCTAAGAATTTAAACCTCTCCCGGGAAAAAGCCAAAGATTTGGCTAGGTCAGTGGTTAGTATGAAGGTGTCCGCGGTTAAACCGGTAACCTAAAGGGGCCATTATATAAAAATCGATAGGGAAAGATGAATTGGAAAATTAGTCTAATATCTTGGGCCCAGGCCCTCTACGAATCGTTAGGTTTAAGAAAATCCCTCCCTATCGCCTTAATCCCATAGGTGGGGCGTCTTTTGGGGGGAATTAGAGTTGATGATATCGTAAAAAGTCCTTTTTATTGCATTTTCGTCATTCCCGCGAAAGCGGGAATCCAGTTAATTCAAGCAGTTCTGGAC
>JASEHN010000461.1 GCA_030018715.1 Thermodesulfobacteriota bacterium
AATCATGGTTTTAAAACTCTGTGATCTCTGTGCCCTCTGTGGCTAATTTTAATTTGTTTTTTCTTTGCGTTCTCAGCGCACTCTGTGGTGAATTATTTTCTGTTTGAAAGGGGAAAAAAATGGAAGTGAAAAAGATTTGTGTTTTAGGCGCGGGACTGATGGGTTCAGGCATCGCCCAGGTGACGGCCGAAGCTGGCCTTGAGGTTTCCATGAGGGACATCGAGGACCGTTTCGTCCAGGGCGGGTTGAACACCATCAAAAAGAATTACGAGCGGGCTATCAGTAAGGGAAAGATGACCAAGGAGCAAGCCGATGGGTTTCTGGCCAGGGTCCAGGGCATGGTGGACCTATCTGCCGCGGTCAAAGGGGCGGACATTGTCATTGAAGCTGTGATTGAAAACATGGACCTGAAAAAACAGGTTTATAAAGACCTTGATCAACTTTGTTCCGGGGAGACAATCCTGGCCTCGAATACTTCGGGCTTATCCATTACGGAAATTGCCTCCATAACCAAACGGCCGGAGAAGGTCATCGGTATGCATTTTTTCAATCCAGTGCCCGTAATGAAACTGGTGGAGATTATCAAAGGCCAATCTACTTCAGATGAAACTTATAATGTGGTTAAAACCCTGGCAGAAAAAATGGGCAAAACTCCCATCGCCGTAAACGAAGCTCCCGGGTTCGCCGTCAACCGGATTCTCGTGCCCATGATCAATGAGGCCATCTTTGTCTTACAGGAAGGAATTGCTTCGGCAGAAGACATCGATAAAGGGATGATGTTGGGAGCCAACCACCCAATCGGCCCCCTGGCCTTGGCAGACCTGGTGGGTTTGGATACTCTGTTGATGGTGCAAGAGAACCTGTACAAAGAGTTTGGAGATTCCAAATACCGTCCCTGCCCGCTGCTCAGGAAAATGGTTCGGGCCGGTCATTTCGGACGAAAAACCGGAAAAGGGTTCTACAATTATTCAAAGTGAACGGCGCAGGTAGCGACGAGGAAAAATTATCCCGGAAGGTTATCGCCTTAATCCAGGCCTGTTTCGCCAAGGAAAAAAGCGGCAGCGGGAAATCCAAAGTACCCCGGATAAGCGTGAAGTTTTGCGGGGGGTGCAACCCTTCTATGGACCGCGGGGCAGTGGCTCAGATCATTCGCCGGGATTTAGCGGATGTTTTTTGGGCGCCGGCAGATGAAGAGGTGGATATGCTGCTAATCATCAACGGATGTTTAAGTAGTTGCGCGGAAAGGCCAGAGGTTGAGGAAAAGGCCGCAAAGAGTTTGATCATCCGCGGAAAGACCACTTTCCCGGCCATTAAGAAAAGGTGAGAGAGCCCAGCTAAATCCCATCTGCGGCGGGATCACTTTAGGCGCTTATACTTTACTTTTTCTTAATCATCGTTTTAAAAACTTTGTGATCTCTGTGCCCTCTGTGGCTAATTTAGAGCCGGAAGTGAAACGGAGGAATAAATGGATAAGAGCGAACTGCAAAAGATTCGCCGGGAAAGAGAATCCTGGGAGAAAGATTGTTATCGATCTTCTCTGGAACAAAGCCCGGAGCGCTTGCCCCGTTTTTCCACGGTTTCCGACATGGAGATCAACCCTTTATACACTCCTGAGGAAGTTGCCCAACTGGATTACCTGAGGGATATCGGGTTTCCCGGCCAATATCCTTTCACCCGCGGGGTGCAACCTTCCATGCATCGGGGGCGCCTCTGGACCATGCGCATGTTCTCCGGCTTCGGAAGCGCCGAAGATACCAACCAGCGGTACAAATACCTTCTCTCTCAGGGGCAGACCGGCCTCTCGGTGGCCTTTCATTACCCGACCCTGATGGGGTATGATTCGGACAGCCCCCGGGCCAGAGGAGAAGTCGGCCAATGCGGAGTGGCCATCGACACCTTAAAGGACATGGAAATCCTTTTTAATGGCATTCCTCTGGATAAAGTGACCACTTCCATGACCATCAACCCTCCTGCGGTAATCCTTCTGGCCATGTACATTGCCGTGGCCGAGAAACAGGGGGTAAGCAAGGAACAGATCGGGGGAACGATTCAGAACGACATGCTGAAGGAATTCATTGCTCAGAAAACCTTCATGCTTCCACCGCGCCCTTCCCTGCGGATCATAGTGGACACGGTGGAATACTGCACTAAGGAGGTTCCCCGCTGGAATACGATCAGCATAAGCGGTTACCATATCCGGGAAGCCGGCTCTACCGCAGTGCAGGAACTGGCCTTTACCCTGGCCGACGGAATCGGCTACGTCCAGGCCTGTCTGGATAGAGGGCTCAAGGTAGATGATTTTGCTCCGCGGCTATCGTTCTTCTTCAATTCCCATATCGACTTTTTCGAGGAGATCGCCAAGTTCCGGGCCGCCCGCAGGCTCTGGGGGCGGATCATGCGGGACCGTTTCCAAGCAAAGAACCCGCGGTCCTGGATGCTGCGTTTTCACACCCAGACCGCCGGGTGCTCGCTCACTGCCCAGCAGCCCTACAACAACATCGTCCGCACGGCGTTTGAGGCTCTGGCGGCGGTATTGGGGGGGACGCAGTCGTTGCACACCAATTCACTGGATGAAGTTTATGCCGTCCCCACGGAAAAAGCGGCTACCGTTGCTTTGCGCACCCAGCAGATCATTGCCGATGAGACCGGAGCAGCCAACACCATCGATCCTCTGGCCGGGTCTTATTTTGTCGAGACCCTGACCAACCAGATGGAAGAAGAAGCCATGAAGTATATTTCCAAGATCGATGAACTCGGGGGAATTATCCGGGCCATCGAAGTAGGGTATCCCCAACAAGAAATTGCCAACGCGGCCTATGCCTACCAGAAGCAGCTGGAGCGCAAGGAAAAGATCGTAGTGGGGATGAATAAATATCAGGTGGAAGAGGCGCAGTCCATCGAATACCTGAAGATAGACCCCGAAGTGGAACGCCGCCAGGTGGCCAGGCTGCAGGAGGTGCGCCGCATGCGCAACAGCGGCCGCGTACAGACCTGCCTGGCCGACCTGCGTAAAGCCGCTCAGGGTTCGGACAATCTGATGCCTTACATTCTTTCCGCTGTCAGGGAATATGCGACTTTACAGGAAATATGCGATGTTTTCCGGGAAGTATTCGGCGTTTACCGCGACCCCGGTATGTTCTAATTATTATTCACCGCAGAGAACGCGGAGATCGCTGAGAAGGAAAAATTAAAAGTAGGGGAAAAAACCGACAGCATTGTAAATTTCTTTCCACTATTTATGTTTTTAATTTGACTTTAAATGTATTTTCCTCTGCGTTCTCCGCTCGCAGCCCATAATGCTGCGTGTCTTGCCGGTGGAAGTCCGGCTCCGGCAGTTGA
>JASEHN010000462.1:0-1855 GCA_030018715.1 Thermodesulfobacteriota bacterium
TTCCGCTCTGGCCCCCGGCCCCTGGAATCCCTTGGCCTTTACAACACACTTTTTTTCAAAAAGCTAAAGTGTTACGAAAAAAGGAATTTCCTATACAATTAAATAAAAAAAAGGCACATTAAGTTCCCTGCCTTGAATTTCGTAACAAAATTTTTCTCTGCGCCCTCTGCGGTGAATATTTAAAATAAGGAAGAAAAATGGGTAACTTGGGAGAATTGATCCAGAAAGTGGCTGACCTGATCCGCCAGTCTAAGAAGGTCATCGTATTCACCGGCGCGGGGGTGAGTACAGAGTCAGGCATCCCTGATTTCCGCAGCCCCGGCGGGGTCTGGCAGAAATACAACCCGGAAGATTTCTATTACCAGAAGTTCATCAGCAGTGAAGAGTCCCGGGAAAAATACTGGCAGATGAGCCGGGAGTTTTACGAACCCTTGAAGGCCGCTCAGCCCAACACCGCCCACAGAGCCGTTGTTGAACTGGAAAAAATGGGCAAGCTGGATTGTGTGATCACCCAGAATGTGGACAACCTGCACCAGCGGGCAGGAAACTCGCCGGAAAAAGTGATAGAACTCCATGGCACGGCCGTCTCAGTATCCTGCCTGACCTGCCGGAAAAAATATACGCGGGAAGAAATTCAATCCTGGCTTCTTAAGGGTGTGCGTGTGCCCAAATGCGACCAGTGCGGCGGAATATTGAAACCAGACACCGTCTCTTTCGGCCAATCCATGCCTCCCCGGGAGACCGAAGAAGCCTTCCATCGCGCCCGAAACTGCGACCTTATGATCGTTATCGGCTCTTCTCTCGTCGTCCAGCCGGCGGCCGCCATTCCTCTGGAAGCCAGGGAAAGCGGGGCTAAATTAGTCATCATCAACCGGGATCCTACTTACCACGACTCTTACGCTGATGTGGTCATTCATGGTTCCGCAGGAGAGGTTATGAGTAAGATCCTAAATCGTTTGAAAGGGGTATGAGAAAATACTTATGCTTGACCGGCTGTCGGCGAGAATTACTGCCTGGGCATGATGCTAAGAATCACTCCTCTTCCGTGAAAGCTTCCCGAAAGGGGGGTGCAATGGATTTAATAGGGTTTGCCGGATATCCAGTAATTGCTCAGGACCTGGGGCGTATGGATTTCCAGCGCAGCGGCAATTGCGGCCCCTACCCCATCACTGAAATAATCTGAAACATCTTCTCCCAGGCAAATCGTTTTTCCGGAAAGGGGGAGCCGCTGGGTCTCCGGATTCGCTAAAAAGATCATCCCTTCCTTGCTTACTCCGATGATCGCCACCGGCAAATGATCAAGAATTTCCCTGGAGAGTTCCAAAGTCTGGTTCTGGATGACCAATTCTTCGTTGAGGCAGCAAAAACCGCCCCCCTCTGCCAGACTTCCTCCTCGGTTAAATGAAGCTGCTTCGATCGGGTCTCCCGAAGGAGATCCTTCAAGGATGAAGGGAATGGGGCTTTTTATGATCCAGATTATCAGGGAGCTAACAGGACAAACTTTTCCCCTTGCTCCCAAACTTTTTTTCCAATATACTTGCGCTGTTTAAGTATGGTTTTGAGGCAAAGGAGATTAATAACTTTTCCTTATGAACGTTGAAAAAATATCCTGGAAATGCGATGGGCTAAAGATCATGGGGGAAGTTTACCTGCCCGATGGAAATAAGCCATCGCCAGCCCTGGTTCTCTGCCACGGGATTCCGGCTAAAATCAAAGAGCCTGACGACCGGGGGTATCCCCTACTGGCCGAAAGCTTCTGCCGGCAAAGGTTTATCGTTCTGATTTTTAATTTTCGCGGGGCCGGGTTGAGCGAGGGAAATTTTGACATCTCCGGATGGACCCGGGACTTAGAAGG
>JASEHN010000462.1:1955-3335 GCA_030018715.1 Thermodesulfobacteriota bacterium
GTGGGGCTGATTCCTCCCCGGCCACTGCTCATCATCCACGGGACGGAGGATGATGTTGTAGATGTAAGCCATGCCAGGAGTCTGTATGAACAGGTCCGGGGAAAAGCAGATCTCTTCCTCATCGAAGGCGCTGGCCATCGGTTGCGCGTGGAGGAACAGGCCATGGAAAAGGCCCTGGAATGGTTGAAAAAAAACAGCATTCAGCGATCATCCGTCAGCTAAAAAAATCTTTAATTGCTTACGGCTGAACGCTGATGGCGATCGCTTTTGGAGTTATAATATGCCCATTAAAGAAAGTTACGAAAAAGCCTTGAGGCGGACAGTGGAAAGCGCGCCTTATTACCAACTCCTGCAGATTACCCTGGAGCAGATCGATGAAGGTTTTGCCCAGTTCCGCATGCCCTTCAGGAAAGAATTGACCCACCCGTATGGCATCGTCCACGGCGGAGCGATTGCTTCACTGGCAGATACGGCTGTGGCCTTTGCCCTTATGACGATGATCCAACCGGGGGAAAGAGTGCCTACAGTCGAGTTTAAAATCAATTTTTTTTCCTCCGTCCATAACGGAGAGATGATCGGGGAAGCCCGGATCGTCAACAAAGGGAGAAGTCTGGTGATGGCAGATATGGAGGTAAAAAACAAAGACGGGAAACTAATAGCCAAAGGGCTGGCCACCTACATGATCTTGAGCTCTCCTCAAACCGTAGAGGAATGAATGACCAATAATAACAATAAAAACTGGCCGAAGTTGTTGCTCAGGTATGGCTTGCTGCTTATTTTTATATGCCTTTTACTTTACTATTACCGGGAAGCCTACCAGGGTTTTCGGGATGCGGTGCGTTTTTTCTCCAATAGAGATAAGCTTAGTGATTTTGTCGCCTCCTTCGGCTATTTCGCCCCCTTAACCTTCATTGGGCTACAAATCTTTCAGGTTATCTTTGCTCCTATTCCCGGGGAGCTGAGTGGTTTCATAGGAGGTTACCTTTTCGGAATCGGCCCGGGCCTTGTTTATTCCACTATCGGTCTTACCATAGGTTCCCTGTCTAATTTTTTAATTTCCCGCCGCCTGGGCCTGCCTTTCGTCCGCCGCTTCGTGGGCCAGGAGCTTATGGCCAAGTTTGATTACCTTATGGAACACCAGGGGGCCTTTTTTGCATTCATTTTTTTCCTCATCCCCGGTATGCCCAAAGACTATTTCTGCTATCTTTTGGGATTGAGCCCCATGCACATAATAACTTTTTTCGTGGTCTCTTTTGTTGGCAGGATCCCGGGAACTCTTCTTTTAAACCTGCAAGGGCAGGCCGTAAAGTCTGAAGACTACCGGAGATTCTTCGTTGTCCTGGGAATAGCCCTTTTTTTAATCGTTTTGACAGTTGTTTA
>JASEHN010000463.1 GCA_030018715.1 Thermodesulfobacteriota bacterium
GCTCTGAGTTATTGAGAAGATACAAAATCGCAGATTATGCCCGCGTTGAGTATAGATGGACCGCCCCGCCGGCAGCCGCAATAATAATCTCCAGCCCCCGTTCTTCAGCCTGGCTTGCATACTGATGAGCCAGTTCCGGAGTGCGATGGGCAGAGATAACCCGCATCTCATGTCCTATCTCGAATTCAGACAATAGCTTGGCTCTCTCCTCTACTACAGGGAGATCTGACTTACTCCCCATGACAATTCCAACCAGAATCTTACTCACTTGTTCTCGTCCTCCTTTCATTCTATTTCAGTAAACCAGGCAACTAAAGTGTCTCTAAACTTAATAAATGCCTCATCAGTGCAGTTTCTAAAACTAACAGTTTCAGCAATTTCTTTATAAATGGAAGAAGATCGTGGGATTCTTTTCTCTCTTAATGCTATTTCAATTGCTTCCTTAGGTCTTTTTGGTTTAGCAGATTCTATCTCCCATAAATTATGCTCAACGATAAATTTTTTCATCTTCGGGAAATTATGCCATCCTAAGATTTTTGCAAATCGGGGTGAATTGACCCAACTCCAAATTTCCAATTCAGGCTCAAACACGATCACATTAGATCGCTCTCCCCAGCCGTTTATGTCTAAGCTTTTTTGAATATCCGAAGAAATATTGTCTGCTGTTTTATGTTCCTGTCCGCTGCCTTCTCTATCCAAAAAAACTAAAGCATATCTGTATTGATTTAAAAATGTTCTCAAAAAAGCTACCGCTTGCTGATAAACACCTGGATCACGTCCCGGGTGAATGTAGATATCATATTCAATATGTCTAATGCCCAAAGCCTCTTTGCGCTGAAAAAGCCCTTCTACAACAGATCGCGTATTTTTGTCTGGAATTAAAACAACTAAATCTTTCATTACTGAAGGACTCCAGCGGCATGTAAAGTTGCCAGATCAACATCTCTTTGCCAATCTTGAAGTTTGGGGTGTTTATCCCCTCTCACAATGTCAACCGCACCTGTTTTTGTTTTAGCGAAACAAAGAATATCTTTTGGCTCTGCCAACCTGAGAACCACTGGAGAGTGGGTGGCAAGAAGGATTTGATTCTCATAAACCGAAGATAGTGATTGAACCACACTTTCAATTGCTTGTGGATGCAAACCGTTCTCTGGCTCTTCGATAATATATACTTTGTCTCGTTCCGGCAAATAGGCAAGCAAGGTCTGGGCCAGCAGGCGCAACGTGCCGTCTGATAGCAGCCAGGAAGGCACGGTAAGATTGTTTTTATAACATATATAAATGTAAAGAAATCGATCTTCTGATTTTTCTTTTACCCCAATATCTTCTACATCCGGTAAGGCGGTTTTTATATGCGCAACCCAACGTTTAAAAGATTCCGGCTGATTTTTTTGCAAGTATTTTACTACTTTTGGCAGATTGCTTCCGCTGACGGCTAAAACAGCAGAAGCATCCGGCCGGCAGGGCCAGCGCATATCTACGCTATTTAGTTGAAGAAATTGGATTCCTTCCATTAAAATTTTTTTTACCCACAGGGCAATAGGGAAACGGTTTTCATCTTCAGGAATGCGAGCAAGAGACGCTTTGGTAGGGCCGAACCGATAAGTAATATTCCAATCGGTAGCTTCCGATTTAAAATAATCGTTCCCTTTAGGACTTTTGGATATAATTTTTCGCCAACCGACAAGCTTCTTTTTCCCTTGTGCTTGAAATATAATATGTTCAGGCATCTTCGGTTCATGAGGAAATAAGGACAATTGTGGTTCTTTTCCCGGGTTAAACATCTTTTCGCTGCCATTCTTTATTAGCCATAGATTTTCATTTTTAATCGTAATCCCTTCCTCTTCATTTTGCAATAAAGCAATTTCATAACGCACCAGTTGATACTTTTCGTTTTTCCCTTCAGGAATTTGAAATTCTATCGCTATTTCAAATCCTGAATTTTCCTGATTCCAAATTAATTCCTTGAATTGAGCGCTTCTTTTTTCCATAGCTTGGGCTGGCCCTTCATTCAGGATATCTCTTAACAAAGTGAAGACTTCAAGAAAAGTGCTTTTCCCGCTGGCATTCGGTCCCACCAATATATTATAAGGTTTGAGATCGATATCTATAAATTTAAGGCCTTTGAAATAGAGGACTTCAACCTTTTTAACCATTTTGTGACTCCCTGTATTTAGTTGCCCGTCTGGCAATCAAGACCGCCGCGGCCGCGGCTCCGAAACCATTGTCAATATTAACCACAGACAGGCCGGGAGAACAGGAAGAAAGCATTGTTTGAAGGGCCGCTCTCCCCCCTTGACTAACCCCGTAACCAACCGAAGTCGGACAGGCAATGACCGGGATATCCACCAGGCTTTTAACCAAAGTCGGAAGAACCCCGTCCATCCCGGCCACCACCACCAGGGCATCTATTTTATCATCTTTCAGCATCCGGTTAAGGGGCTCAATGAGCCGGTGGATGCCGGCCACCCCCACATCGTAGGCCTTGTAGGCATGGCAATTCATCTGGACGGCCGTGACGTAAGCCTCTTCCGCAATAGGCAGGTCAGCGGTTCCGGCTGAAATGATACCTACGCCGCCTGTTGGCTTTTTTGCCTCAAAACCTTTTTTCTGAAGCACAGCCATTTTGGCTGTCTCAAAATTATGCAGTTCATAGCCTTCAGGCACGGCCTCTTCTATTTTCTCCAGATGAGCGGGACTGACCCTGGTGGTCAGGGCCTTTCCTTTTTCAGTTGCCAGCCTTAGCATAATTTGGGCGGCCAAAGCCGGTTCTTTACCCAGGCAAAGCACGGCCTCAGGCAGACCAAGCCTCTTTTCCCGGCCAAGATCCAATCGGGCCACCTCCCCGCAAAGCCCTAACCAAAAGTGATCCTTGATCATTAACTCAGCCTGCAAAGCATCTATTTTATTATCAAGCAACTCAGTTAAAATCTGTCGTATCTCCATAATAAGTTTCGGCCTTGTTCATCGTTTCGGCCACTAATAATCAACCGGCGAGTAATACAGCCACGGGCCTTATTTTATCATGGAAATATCTACCAGTCAACCAGATTTTAACAGGCCTCTGTAAAATTGCGACCTGTGCGGTTAGCTTCAGCCCCAAGGGTTACAATGGCCGAAACGATGATCAAGGCCCAAAATGAAAATCGTTGGATAGCATCTTTTTACTTGACTTAGTTATTACTATCAACTATAATAATTTATACCCAGTGAGATAAGAGTCCCTTTGCGGAAAGAGGGACAAATCTATCCGAGAGCCTTCACTTAAAAAGGAGGAATTGTAACTACTCAGCCACCAGATATTGATTTTTGAAGCCTGCAGAACACCATAT
>JASEHN010000464.1 GCA_030018715.1 Thermodesulfobacteriota bacterium
AAGAATGAAATTTCCCCGAAAACAAAAGAGAGTCCTTCCCGGATTGCGCTTTATTCGACAATTTTGAACATTTTCGTCGCCGGGATCAAAGGATGGTTAGCGTATCTATCCGGAAGCTCTGCCCTTCTGGCCGATATGGTCCACGGGTTTTCCGACACCCTGGCCAGCCTCCTGGTTCTCGCCGGAATCTGGCTTTCCAAAAGGAAATCAGAGGATTTTCCCTGGGGTCTCTATAAAGTGGAGAACTTTGTGGCTCTGATCAGCGCCTTTTTCATCTTTTTCGCCGGATATGAAATCGTTCATCATGTTTCCCGGAAAAAGACCCTGTTGGAGGTTGCTTATTTCTATCCCTCTGTCCTGGGGCTTATCGGAATGATTTTGATCATTTTTTTATTCTCCCGCTATGAGTCCCGGAAGGCGCATGATCTAAACTCCCCGAGCCTCCTCGCCGATGCTTCCCATTGGTATTCAGACACCGCCTCGACGTCCATCGTGCTTTTCGCCCTCTTCGGTTCATGGATGGGATATCCGGTGATTGATCGGATAGCGGCCGTGGTAATGGTGGCCTATATCGCGAAAGTTGGGTGGGACATATTGAAAAACTCCATGAGACCTTTGCTGGATGCGTCCGTAGATCCCGGAACTTTACAGCGAATCCGGGAAGTGATCCTTTCCTTCAAGCAGGTCAAAGAAATCAAATCCATCCAGGCCAGGAACTCGGGGCGGTATATATTTGTTCACGCCCATCTCGTCTTTGGCCTCAAGAAATTCTCTCCAGCCCATCATCTGAGTGAAGAGATTGAAAGGGCCGTCCAGAAGGAAATCCCTCTGGTAGATCGAATGATCGTCCATTATGAGCCGCAAAAAAGGGATTTCACCCTTTACGCTATTCCCGTGGATGCCGATAGGCAAACCCTCTCGGATCACTTTGGAGAAGCCCCCTATTTTTACCTAATGCGGACCAGCAATCCCGGCAATGTCGTGCTGGAGGAAAAGATTCTCGGGAATCCCTACTTCAAAGAGGAAAAAGGGAAAGGAATCAAGGTTAGCGAATGGCTAGTCGAAAAAGGGGTCGATGCGGTCATTACCCGCAAAGGTTTTGACGGGAAGGGCCCTTCTTACGTCTTCTCAAGTTCAGAGGTGGAAGTGATCGTAACCGAAGCCAGGACCATTGAGGAAGTCCAACAAAACCGTGTGGGAAAAGAGCCTGCTTAGGGGGATTTGGCAAATATGCAAACCCTTCTCGATCATGTGGAGGAGAATAAAAAAGCCAGAGTCGTAGATGTTCAGGGAGGCTGGGGAATTAGAAGACGCCTTGGCCAAATGGGTATTCACCCGGGAGATATAATCACGATGTTGCGGTTTGGGGCTCTCGGAGGCCCGATTTTGATCGAGGTCCATGGGTTCCAGGTTGCTCTCGGAAGAAGAATTGCCTCCCGGATTCTTGTGGAGGATGTGGAATGAAGATTGCCCTGGCTGGACAGCCCAACTGTGGCAAAAGCACTCTGTTCAACCTTATCGCGGGATACAAGGCCATTACGTCCAACTTTCCGGGAACAACCGTTAAATATACGGAAACGAAAACCCATATCTACGGCCATACCTGCACCTGTATCGATCTTCCCGGAACCTATTCCCTTTCATCGCTGGAGCCAGCGGAATTGGAAGCCCGGAAGCATCTTCTTTCCGGAGAAATCGATGGGGTCATCAATGTGGCCGATGCTTCCCTCCTCTGCCGAAGCCTGGAGCTTACTATCCAGCTCCTGGAGCTGGAAATTCCCATGGTCCTTTGCCTGAATATGATGGATGAGGCCCGGAGAAAAGGAATCCAAGTTGATACCCGGAAGCTCTCCGCCATCCTCGGCATCCCGGTGGTCGAAGCTATGGCCATAACCGGAAAGGGGATCCAAGAGTTGTTTGCGGAGGTATTTAAAGTTTGGGAAGGAAAAAAGAGGGGAAATGTTCAGAAATTCAGCAAAGACATTGAGGAAGTTATCCGTCCCCTCGCCACCCTCCTGGCTGCGGGAAAGCGGGTCGATGAGAAAGTTTCCCCGCGATTTCTGGCGATCAAACTGCTGGAAAAGGATGAGTCCTTCGTGGAACAGATAAACCCGGGCGGCGATTTATACAGCCGGATTCGACCTTTTCAAGATAAATTGGAGGAAATGCATGGCAGCCCTTCGGACGAGGTAGTCTCCTCCGAACGCCATGCCCTGGCCATGAACCTATTTGAAAAGGTTTCCACAGTTATCCATCCCCCCAAGAAGGACATTCGCATGGCTATCGATCACTGGATCATGCATAACTTCTTCGGTTATTTGATCCTGGCGGCTGTCTTTTATGGCTTCTTCAATTTCATCTTCGGTATTGGCGGATACATTGAAAAACCTTTAATGGGACTTTTTGATCACTGGATAGGTCAATTGGAGAACCTTTTCGGACAGGGAAGCTTATCCCTTTTCCTCTCAAAGGGGATATTACAGGGTATTGCGGGAGGCATTGCCATTGTCCTTCCTTATCTCGTCCCTTTTCTCATCGGTCTCTCCATCCTTGAAGACATTGGATATCTGCCGAGGGTGGCTTTCCTGATGGATGTCTTCATGCACAAGATCGGTCTCCATGGCAAAGCAATTATTCCTCTTATCCTCGGGTACGGATGCAGCGTCCCGGCGGTGATGGCCACCCGAATTCTTGAATTTCCGCAACACCGGTTTATCGTTTCCATCTTGACGACCATGATTCCCTGTGCGGCTCGAATCACGATCATCTTCGCGCTGGTCGCCTTTTTCATCAGCCCCAACGCCGCCCTGGCCATCTTTGCCCTGAACATTCTGGTCGTAGCCATTGCTGGGAAGATCCTCTCCACCATATATCCAGAGGCCAGCATGGGATTGATCCTGGAGATCCCTGCCTATCAGTTGCCCCCAATAAGTAATACTTTGAAGAAATCCTGGTACCGTTTAAGAGAATTTATCGTTATCGCCTGGCCCCTCCTGATTGGCGGAAGTGCTCTCTTAGCCTTGATGGAGTATGGAAAGATAGACCTCCTGATCAACCGGTTCCTCTCTCCCCTCACTAACATCTTGGGGCTTCCGTTGGCTGTCGGAACCACGCTCATTTTCGGCTTGCTGCGAAAGGAACTTTCCTTGATCATGCTGACCCAGGCTATTGGAACCAACCAGGTCCTTACGGTGATGACGCAAACCCAGGTGATGGTTTTTGCTGTTTTCGTCACTTTCTACATTCCTTGCCTGGCCACGATCGCCGCGCTCTGGAGAGAGATTGGGAGAAAGGGGGCCATTTTTGCCGTTCTGTTCACTTTCTCTGTG
>JASEHN010000015.1 GCA_030018715.1 Thermodesulfobacteriota bacterium
TCAAAAAATAGCAGGTTTTAATGAGTTTTTGACATTTTTGGGTAAAAATGGGAAAAATTGGACAAAAACGGGGAGTAATTGATGCGCATTCCCTTTCATCCTCTGTCAAAAAGATGGCTGGGTAAAAAGAGCATCTGCCCTGCCTGGAGGGGGATTACGCGCTCTGCCCCGCGAAACGCGGGAGAACATCTCATTTGCCATCCCAATTTTGATTTTTTATGAGTTCATTATAGAATTGTTTTCTATGGATTTCAAGGGCATTCTTTGCAAAGTAATATTTTAAGACACACACTTTTTCCCTTGACAAAGATTTGAACGTATGGAAATATCTGCCTTGTTTTTTTTGGGGTGCTATTATTGATGAACTCGTAAAAAGTCCGAAAGCTCCTTCTTCCGTCATTCCGGCGAAAGTTGGAATCCAGTTATTTCAGGGAGTTATAAAACCCCTGGACTCCGGTTTTCACCGGAGTGACGACTTTTTACGAGGCCATCATTATTTTCTGCATTAAAAAAAGACCTTGCCTTTCCACTCCTTATTTTATAATAAGGTGTTCCGATTGGCAGGTAAAGCACCTCTGTTTAAGCGTTTTTTAAACCAGATTATTTTTGGAATGAAACGAACTTTCTAAAGGAGGAATTCTATGCATGAGGATGGCATCATTCAGGCTTTTTCTAAACGAGGAGTTTCCCGCAGGGACTTTTTAAAATTCTGCACCACCATGGCCGCAACCCTGGCCCTCCCTTCTTCCTTTGTTCCCAAGATTGCCGAGGCCCTGGAGAAAAAGGCCAAACCCGCCGTAATCTGGCTGAATTTTTCCGATTGCACGGGAGATACGGAATCCATACTGCGGGCTACCAAGCCTACGATTGGCGAGATCGTCCTGGATGTGATCTCTTTAGAGTACCATGAAATTATCATGGCCCCATCCGGACATGCGGCTGAAAAATCCAAAAAGGATGTTGTCAAAAATCTTAAGGGAAAATACCTGGCCATCGTCGAAGGCGCCATCCCCATGAAGGACGGGGGAATCTATTGCACCATCGCCGGCCGCTCAGCCCTGGAGATCGCCAGGGAAGTTTGCGGAAATGCTCTGGCCACGCTGGCCGTAGGTTCCTGCGCTTCGTGGGGAGGGGTGGCCAGTGCAGCTCCTAACCCGACAGGGTGTGTCGGGGGTCAAAGAGGCTGTTCCAAAAGCAACGGTGGTAAATCTTCCTGGATGCCCGGTCAATGCGGAAAACATTACAGCCACCATCGTTCACTTTTTGACTTTCGGGACATTCCCCGCTCTCGATAGTCATCTTCGTCCCCTCTTTGGATACGGAAAAAGAATCCATGACAACTGCGAAAGGCGAATGCATTTTGACGCCGGGCAGTACGTGCGGCAATGGGGGGATGAAGGTCACCGCCTCGGATGGTGCCTCTATGAGATGGGCTGTAAGGGACCCGAGGCCTATTATAATTGTCCTACGGTGAAATACAATGAGGGAACGAGCTGGCCTATCCAGGCTGGTCATCCTTGTTTTGCCTGTGCGGCGAACAATAACTGGGATGCCATGGGACCGATTTACAGCAGACTTCCCTATGTTATAGGCGGCGGGTACCAGTTAATGGCGGATAAAATTGGTTTGGGTCTGGTCGCGGCAGCGGGTGCGGGAATAGTCACGCATGCAATTGTAAAGGAAATCAAGACCAGGGGGATTAAACAAACTAATGAAACTGAAGAACAAAAAGCTGAAAGGAGAATAGAGAATGCCGAAGATCGCGATTGATCCAATTACCCGAATTGAGGGTCATATGCGGGTCGAGGCTCAAGTGGAAGGCGGGAAGGTAAAAGATGCTTGGGTCTCCGGAACCATGTGGCGGGGCATTGAGTTGATTGTCAAGAACCGCGATCCGAGGGAGGTTTGGGCCTTTCTTTCCCGAATATGCGGGGTCTGAACAACGGTTCACTCCACCAGCTCCGTGAGAGCTGTAGAAAATGCCCTGGGAATTACAATTCCGGATAACGCCCGGATCATCAGAAATTTGATTTCAGGTATTCAGTATGTACAAGACCATGTGGTCCATTTCTATCACCTGCACGCCCTGGATTGGGTGGACATAGTCAGTGCTTTGAAAGCTGATCCAACCAAAACGGCAAGCATAGCCCAATCCCTGTCCGACTGGCCCAATGCCTCTCCCGGTTATTTCAAGACGGTCCAGGGGAAGATTAAAGCCCTCGTGGATAGCGGCCAGCTTGGTATCTTCGCCAATGGATACTGGGGACATCCAGCTTATAAACTGCCTCCTGAGGTAAACCTTCTGGCAGTTGCTCATTACCTGGAAGCTTTGGAATGGCAGAGAGACGTGATTCGCATGCACGCCCTTCTCGGGGCCAAGAATCCCCATCCCCAGACCTATCTCGTGGGGGGGATGTCGGTCCCGGTCGATCCCAACAGTCAAAATGCCCTCAACGCAGGCAGCCTGGCTTTCATGAAGAGCCTGGCCAAGAAAGCCCTCGATTTTGTGGAGAAAGTGTACATCCCCGATCTGTTGGCCATTGCCTCCTTTTACAAAGAATGGGCTGGCATCGGCGGCGGAGTCGGCAATTTTATCTCCTGCGGAGAGTTCCAGAAAGACAACCAGAGCAATACGATCAACTGCTGGCTACCGGCAGGATTCATTCGCAACAGGAATTTAAGCAAGGTTGAGCCAATCGACCATATGAAGGTCACGGAAGATGCGGCCCATGCCTGGTACAAATACAGCGACGGGGACGATAAAGCCAAACATCCCTGGATGGGGGAAACGGCTCCCAATTACACGGGGCCAAAGCCGCCATATGAATTCCTCGACACCTCCAAGAAATACACCTGGGTTAAAGGAATCCGTTATGATGGTCTGGCCACTGAAGTTGGTCCCCTCTCCAGAATGCTCATCGCCTATGCCTCAGAGCACAAAAGAATCAAAGAGGTAACAGATGGGGTGCTAAAAAAATTGCAGGTCGGGCCGGAGGCCTTGTTCTCAACCCTGGGCCGGACCGCAGCCAGGGGGATTGAGACCCTGGTGACCGCAGAAATGCTGCCGATCTGGATTGATGAACTGGCCGGCAAGATGAAGGGTGGTGATCTTCGCATCCATAGTGGAGAGAAATGGGATCCCTCCACCTGGCCCAAAGAAGCCAAGGGTTATGGGTTCCACGAAGCGCCCCGCGGGTTCCTTTGCCATTGGGTGGTCATCAAAGATGGCTTAGTGGCTAATTATCAGTGCGTTGTTCCAGGTGGTTGGAACTCTTCCCCGAGAGACGCCAAAGGCCAAAGAGGTCCTTACGAAGAAGCCTTGATTAACACTCCCCTGGCCGACCCCAACAAACCGCTGGAAATTTTACGGACCATTCATTCCTACGACCCTTGTATGGCCTGCGCCATTCATGTGGTTGACCCCCAGCGGAGGGAGTTGGTTAAGGTAAGAGCTTTATAGAAGAGGAGGGTGCTATGTTGAAAAGGGTATATGTCTGGGAATTGCCGGTTCGCCTGACTCATTGGCTTGCTGCTATTTCGATTGTGGTCCTTTCTTTTACCGGCTTTTACATAAGCAAACCCTTCCTGGTTCCTCCTCCCACGGGAGATCTCCACCTCATGTCTATCATGAGGTTTATCCACTTTGTGGCGGCCTATGTTTTTACGGTGAGTTTTTTAATCAGAATCTACTGGGCCTTTGTGGGGAACCAATATGCCCGATGGGGTGAATTTGTGCCTTTAACCAAACATGCCTGGAAGGCCATATTTGACGATATTAAATTTTACCTTTTTTTGAAAAAGGACCATCCCCATCGGACAGGGCATCACGCGTTAGCCGCTTTTACATATCTCGGGTTGTTTTTCTTGTTCCATTTCGAAATCGTCACCGGTTTTGCCATGTATTCGGAGAGTCATCACGGATTTGTCTCAACGCTTATGGGCGGATGGATTATACCATTTATTTCTGGTCAAACTCTTCGTCTCTATCACCATCTGGTTATGTGGCTGATGATCGCCTTTGCGGTTTTTCACGTATATGCTGGATGGTATATTGACAGTATAGAAAAGAATTCTATGATCAGCTCAATTTTCAGTGGATATAAGACTGTGGATGAGAAATAAAATTTCATTGATCGGACTGGGCAACATCCTCCTGAGCGACGAGGGGGTGGGGGTGCATGCGGTCGAAGCGCTCCGCAAAAGGTTTGATTTTCCTGAAGGCATCCGCCTCATCGATGGAGGAACGCTCGGCCTGGACCTTCTCCCCCTGATCGAGGGGATGGAAAAAATCCTCTTTGCCGATGCGGTAAACATAAAAGAAGTTCCCGGAACCATCGCCATTATCGAAGATGAAGAGATTCCCTCTTTTTTAGCGCCCAAGCTTTCTCTGCATCATGTCGGCCTGGCGGATCTCCTCTTTGCTTCAAGTTTTTTGGGCACGAGGCCAGCAAAAATAACCCTCATTGGCATCCAGCCTGAAACGATGGAAGTGGGGCTTACCCTATCTGGGGCCGTAAATAAAAATTTCGAAAAATTTTTAGAAACCATTTTAGAAAAACTCCGGGAGTGGGGCGTGACCTTCCGCAAAAAAACGAGCGGAGAATCTGTCGATGTGCCTGGCCGTACCATCTGAGATTGTGGCTTTAAAAGATAAAATTGCTACCATCGATGTCTCGGGAGTTCGGCGGGAGGTAAGCTTGCTCCTGTTGCCCGAGGAGGCGGCGGTAGGGGATTATGTGCTGGTGCATGCCGGGTTCGCCATTCAAAAGATTGACCGCCAGGCGGCCGAGGATGCCTTAAAATTAATAGAGGAAATCGCCCAATTGGAAGAAGACAGTAGTCAGGATACAGAAAACAGAATAAAGGCTGAACCTTATCTTTGACTACTAAAAATTCTGACTTCTGAATCCCATCTCCATCATTCTTTTTTATGCATGAAGTATCCATCGCCTTAAGTCTTCTGGATATCGTTGAAAAAAAATGCCAGGAGGAAGGATATCGTTTCGTTGAATCCGTAAGGGTTCGGGTGGGAAGCGCCTCGGGTATTTTACCGGCGGCCTTTGCCTTTGCTTTCGATGCCGTCAAAAAAGGTTCGCTGGCCAGTGACGCGAAATTCATCATCGACGTTGTGCCGCTCGGTGGGTTCTGTAACGGGTGTAAAAGCCATTTTGAAATGGAAGGAGCTTTTGTCCTTGAATGCCCAATCTGCGCCTCTTCTTATTTTAGGGTCGATAAAGGCCATGAACTGCAAATCGTTGAAATGGAGGTGAATTAAATTGTATGAAACTGTTTAGCCACAGAGAGCACAGAGATCACCGAGACATACATGCTGAAAATTAAAAAGCTAAAAACCCGCGGGACTCTAAGCAAGATTCCCCATGCCTTAGCTTTCGCCCAATATCATTTTTAGTCTTAAAAACTCTGTGGCCTCTGGGTTCTCTGTAGCCAATGCTTCTTAATTTTTGTCTTTATAAAAAAATCAGCATTTTTTGGCTAACCTGTTACAGTTGTATAGGAACTTCCTTTTTTCAGCTTTAGCCCCACATGCGGCGGGATCACTTTAGACACTTAGGGACCTTGACTGCTTTCTGTATTTTTTCTTGATTATGGTTTTTAAACTCTGTGATCTCTGTGTGCTCTGTGGCTAATTTAAAGGACAAGATTGGGCGCAGGTGGGAGAAGCCCCTTAGACGAAATCTTTCATAGAATATTTTAGCTTAGATCTTAGTTTTAAAATTGCCTTGGTATGAATCTGACATATGCGTGATTCGGTATAACCCAACACCTCTCCGATTTCCTTCAAAGTCAATTCCTCATAATAATAGAGCGATATCACCATTTTTTCTTTGTGAGTAAGCTCCCCGATGGCCCGGGCCAATACCTCCTTCAACTCCACCAGGCAGGATAAATGGAAAGGATGATTTTCATCTTCATCCTTGACCAGGACGAAAATATCCTCTTCCCCAAGGTTAGAGAATCTTGTCTTAAAAATCTCGATGTCCAGTAAAAAGACTCCCTGAATATCGTTTAGCCTGCTGTAATAATCATCCAGGGAAAGGCCCATTTCCTGGGCCATCTCTTCATCTTCCACGGCCCGCCCTTTTTTCTTCTCTAAGGCATGATACGTCTTTTCCACCTGGGTGGCCTTTTGCCTAACAGACCGGGAAACCCAATCCAGAGACCTTAATTCATCCAGCATCGCTCCCTTAATCCGGAATTCGGCATAGGTCTTAAATTGCACCTTTTTCTCAGGATCAAATTTATTCAGGGCATCCATCAACCCGATCACTCCGGCCCCGATCAAATCCTCAGCAGAAATGTGCGGTGGGAAGCGCATGGCCAGGCGTTGGGCTATGTACTTGATTAACGGGGTATATTTCAGGATCATCTCTTCCCGCCTGGACGAAACATGGCCCTGAGACACCTGAGCCGGCAAGCCCAGAGAATAGGCTTTATGCTGGAGAACTCTCGATTTCAATTAGCCCCCCCCAACTTTCTCTGATGACTGATGGTATTGAAGAAGGTGTTTCCAGAAAAATTGAACATTGCCGTTGGAACCAGCGCCCGGCGGCTTTTCAGCCAGGGTTCTGGCTACCTCCATAAAACTGCGGCTGGAGATGGCCTGGGGATAAAGTTCTAAGACCGCTCGTTGTTGTTTCACGGCCTTGGGCAGGCTTTCATCAAAAGGGATAAAACCCAAATAATCCAGCGATAAGCTGCCCAGGAAGCGGTCAACCGCCAGGCTTATTTTATTATAGACTTCTTTGGCCTCCTTACCATTGCGGACAAAATTAATCAGGATGGTGAACTTCTTTTTCTTGTTTTTTGCCGACAGGACTTTAATCAAAGCCAAGGTATTGGTTATCGAAGTAAATTCCGGCGTGGCAATTAGAATCGATTCTTTAGCAGTTAGGTTGAAATAGAGGACATTGGCAGAAATCCCGGCCGCCGTATCAATCAATAAAATGTCCACGGACTCGGCCAGCAGATCCAGTTCATTCAGAAGGAAAATCTTCTGGCTTTCACTTAGGTTGACCAATTCCAGAACGCCAGAGCTGGCCGGTATGATGGACATCCCTCCCGGGCCTTTGATCAATATGTCCGAGACGCTTTTCTCTCTTAGCAGAAGATGTTCAATGGTATATCGCGGGATCAAACCTAACAGGATATTGATATTGGCCAGTCCCAAATCGGCATCCAGGACTAAAACCCTCTTTTGCATCTGGGTAAAAGCGAAGGCCAGATTGACCACAATATTCGTTTTCCCCACGCCCCCCTTTCCGCTGCTAACCGAGATCACCCTCGGCCATTTGAGATAAAGAGCTTCGTCTTTCTGTTCCGCAAAAATTGGAAAAGAACTTCTCTTTTTAGTTATTTTCCCCTTGTGCGGTCTAATTCCTTCTGCTCGAATCATTTGAATATTCTTCTACCGGCTATGGGATTTAATAAAAATGGTCCAGGCAAATCTTTTGAATTATTTTCCAGCCCGTAAAATGGCTTTAATGGCCCATTATCCGTCTGTATCTTGAGTTCAGCAATTACCGTGCCAGGTAGACCAAAAAGAAAAAATTAATAATATTAACAAGTTGGAGCTGTTATGAGGAAAGTATATAGCTCAATAAATGGCCAAAAAAATTTAAAAAGTCATTCTTTTGACTATTTTTTAATTTTCCGGCATATTGCTCGAATTGTAGCCACAACCTTTAGGTTGCGCCCTGTTGGAAGGTATTTTTTAGACTCTTGGGAGCTTTGCCTCGCCGGCTAAAGCCTTAGGAGAAATGATTTCCTGGCGTACCCGACACAGAGCTTTGAGCAGGGCGTTGTTCTCCCGGCGTCCCCGCACGGCGATGCGGAAAAAGTATGGGCCTATATGATGGAAAGAACGGCAATCCCGAATGAGGATTCCATAGGAGATCAGTTTTTCCCGTAGTTCGGCGGCATCCAGCCTGAGGTTGGGGTGGATCTCGACCAGGAGATAGTTGGCCTTTCCGGGATAGGGGATAAAGCCTGGGATGGCTCGCAGACCCTGGGTTAAACGGTTGCGCTCTAGTTTGATCCATTCCTTTGTCCGGCGGATATATTTTTCATCCTGCAAACTCACTCTGGCCGCAATCTGGGCCAGGGCATTCACGGTCCAGGGTTCCTTGTTCCGGGAAAAATGCTGGATGGTTTCTGGATGGGCAATGAGGTAGCCGACCCGCAAACCGGGCAGGGCAAAGAACTTCGTCAACGACCTGAGAATGATAAGCCTTGAGGAGGACGCAGCCTCCTTTTTTAAAGATTCCTCTTCGACAAAATCAATGAAGGCCTCATCCAGGATGAACCAGATATTCTCCCGCTCTGCCAGGGCTAAGATTTTCAGAAGATCCTCTTTCTCTGTTAGGATTCCCGTGGGGTTGTTGGGATTGCCAAGATAGAGGGCATCATATCCCTGGGTTAGGGCAAAGAGGAGGCTCTCCACGCAAAGTTCAAATCCATCTTCTTCCTTCGTCTCCAAGTAATGAATACTTACTTCAATCCTTCCTGGTGAACATTCCAGGGCGTTTTCATATTCGCTGAAAGCAGGGGTAACGATCAGTGGACGCTTAACGCTCAAAACCCGTGGTATGGCGTAAATGAATTCCGTGGAACCAGCCCCGACCAGGATTTGCTCCTCCGCCAGTCCGTGAAATTGAGCCAGAGTTCGTCTCAACTCAGAACACTTAGGATCAGGGTAGTGAAGGACGGCCGCAAGGCTCTGCTTAAGCTTCCTTTCGGCCTTTTTGGAAAGGCCGAAAGAGTTGATGGAAGCGCTGAAATCGATAATTGCCGACGGCTTCAAACCATACCGCTCAGAAATTTCGTAGATGTTAGCGCCGTGGCTTTGGTTCAAGAACTTATCCTCAATTAAGGACTCTGAAGTTCAATCTTGAAAATCTGCGTCCCATATAAATTTAGTTATTTGAAAACTTAGGGAAGGGGACCTGCCGGCAAAGAGTCCAGGACTGGTAACGGGGCGTAAAGCGAAGCAAAAAAATTTCTCCGTCCTTCGTCCTCACCTTAAAATAGTCATGCCGTGGGGCTTTGGGGTCCCTTCCCTCCTCATACCAGCGGTCCAAGATGGCAAAAATTTCGTGCCGCTTCCCCAGGTGCGCAAAAGCCCGGGGAGTTTCTTGCCCTTTATAACCGGCATAGCACTCCACTTCAATTTCTTCGAAGACCCACTCTTTTTTCATAATTTTTCATTTCTGCCACAGAGGACACAGAGGTCACAGAGGCACAAAAAATATTGCCCAACAAACAAATATCTCCGGTAATTGCTATAAACAAGGTTTGCTTTTTCTCTTTGCTTTTTCTTATACCTCTGTGTTCTCTGTGATCTCTGTGGCAAAAAAATTATAGAATTTTAAAGACGATTCCCACCTTAAGCCAGCCTTCTTTATAAGGGAAGGGGGCAGCATCGCGGACGGTTTGCAGGGACGCCCGATCCAAAATTTCTGAACCCGAAGACTCTACAATTTCAATCGCTTCCACTTGCCCCTGGGGTTGGAGTTTAAAACGCACTACGGCCTTGCCTTCAATGCCCATTTTCCGGGCTACTTTGGGATAACGTTTAGCGGCTTCAATTTTGCGAATAATCTGCTTAAGGATCCGGTCAACTTCTATTGAGGGAGAATGCATTTTGCTCACTGTTAAATGGCTTCCCTCTCCCCCTTTTCCGAAACTGGTTTCCTTGGTACTCTCTCCTTCCGTTACCCCCTTTTCCGGCCTGGACCCGGTGAACATCAAAAAAGTTGATTTGGAGGTTGCCCCGGCAGCCCCCGGGGCCATGGAATTCCCTTGCCCCCCTGTTGAGACGTTTAAGGTCTCTTCATTTTCGTTCCCTTGGGTCGTGGGCTTGACCTTCGCCTGAATGGGCAAAGGTTGTTCAACACTGATTGGCCAAAACTTATTTTCCGGGGGTAATTCTTCCGTCTCCTTGATCTTTTCTTCCTGTAAGACCGCCGGAGCTGGATCCTGCTTTTCTTCCCTCCTTTCTTCTTTCTTTTCTTCTTTTTTGGGGGGGCGTTGAAGAAGAGCTTCTTGTTTCATTGGTTTCTTTGGCTTCACCTGTTGCTCCGGAATGGAGGGAAGGACTTTTTTCGGCTTCACCTCTTCAATGTTTTCGATCAAGGAAACTTCCAGGACTCCCCCGGATGAAAGTTTATTGACCAAGGGAATCTCCCAAGAGAAAACAAGAAGGAGCGCAGCTCCATGAATGAAGACCGATAAGCAAAAAAAGCGTTTCATAGGAAAAACAGGTGAACGGCCCAGCGTATAAGGCGCAGGGTAATTTTTCACCTTACGCCTGGGACCTTGAGTCCTAAGCCTTTTTTAAAATGCAAAGGATACCCCTCCGCTCAAAGATCTTGGCGGCATGGGATATCCTTCATTGATCTGGTAATCCCGATCCAGGATATTCGTCAGGCTGAGAAAAGCCTCACCTTTCATATTTTGGTATACTTTTAATTCATAGGAAACTTTGGCATCGGCTACAAAGTAATCCCGATTGAGCGTAGTTCTTTCATTAACGTAATACTGCACATACCGTCCTTTCAAGCTGGTTTTCAAGCCGAAGGTAGTGGCATACTCGAAGCCGACATTGACCATGTGTTTCGGTTTTAAAGCAATGGGTTCTCCCGTGCTCGTATCCCGGGGATAAAGATAGGTATAATTGATCGGGATATTCAGCCCTTGGAAGGGATAAAAGACGATCTCGGTTTCTACTCCCCATATCTCGGCAGTTTTGACATTATTCGGGCGGAACTTCCAATCTGACCCCATCTGCCAGATGATCAGATCTTCAACCCTGCGGTAGAATCCGGCTGCCTTAAAAAACGCCAGCTCGCCTATTTTTTTCTCCCCCCCTAATTCATAGGACCAGGCCTTTTCAGGCTGAAGGTTGGGATTGCCCGCTACCCAAGCATCTTCAGGCCAGAACAGGTCGTCAAACGTCGGGGCCCGGAAGGAGCGCCCGACAGAAGCTCTGAGGCGCGTATCCCCCGGCAGACGAAGCACGGTTCCCACCCGGGGATTTAACTGATCTTTATAGATGGAATGGGAGTCATAGCGGATCCCGATCGTGGCCGTCAATGGCTTGGCAAGTTCTATTTCGTCCTGGAGGTAAATGGCTCCCCGGTCTGCCTCGTGAACTCCGATAGCCGAACTGTTCACCCGGTCATGAATAAATTCCGCTCCCCCGGTAAGCAGATGGGCATCGCCCCAGGCATAGGTCGTCTGCAGCTCGCCCCCGCTTGCGTAATTTTTATGTAAAAACGGCGAACCCGTGTTAAAGCCCCGCGTTCCCGGATCAAAGGTCCGGCGATAATTATTGTGAAATCCCTTGAAATTCAAGGCGAGACGGGAAGTTATTTTCCCTTGATAACTAAAATCCAGAAGAGTGTTCTGGTCTTTCTGGCGGTCGTCCGGATCAGGCCAGGTCACAGGGCCGGGAACGCCGATTTCCTTCTGGATCATCCGGGCCGCAAGTTTTACCTCAGACTTAGGAGTAATTTCATAGCCAACTTCTCCGCCCACGGTCCATTTGTCGGCGTCGCTGTTCTCCCTGAACCCGCGGGACTGCTCCTTGGACAAAGAAACCCCGTAGGCCAGAGGGCCAAGCTTCCATTGATGGAAGAGGGAGTATTCCTGCGTTCCGAAACGGCCGTAAGAAGCTGAGGCGCGCGTGTAAGGAACTTTGGACGGAGTTTTAGTGATAATGTTAATAACGCCGCCCAGGGCATCGGCTCCGTAAAGAGCGGAGGCCGCTCCCCTAAGGATTTCGATGCGTTCTATGTCTTCTTTACTGACCGGCAGGTTGTTCAGGTCAAATTGTCCGGACTGGGCGTCATTGATTCTCCGTCCGTTGAGCAGGATCAAAACCTGTCCGGACTCAGAACCGCGAATCTTCGGAAGCGCCACAGCTCCCACGGGCCCATACTGGGTCACCTCCACCCCCGCCGCCCGCTGGATTACTTCGGCCACAGACCGGTCGGGCGTATTCATTATTTCTTCTCTGGTGATCACGCTGGTGGCTTGGGGAACATCGCTGATTTCCACCTCAGTTTTCGTGGCCGTGACCACAACCTGCCCTACGTGCACATCCGCGCTCCATGCGCTTTGGCCTGCAAAAACCAGCCAAACCCCCATTAAGACCAAAACCCATCCTTTTTCCAACCTCTTCATTTCTTCTTCCTCCTTTCCCGCGAAAGGTCGGAAAGCTCTTCTAAAAGGCCAGGTCTACTGGCTCAGGGCTTCCTACTCTCCACGCCTTCCCGGATTGGCTTCCGCCAATACCAGTGGCTGAAACCTTTAAGGCTAAGGGTGTAGCGTGTAGGGGGTTGGGTGTAGGCCTCAACTGTCATTATTCGCTCCATCCCCTTACGCCTTACGTTTTCATGTGTTTTTCGTTCCCTTCACAGTTGCGGGGCAGCGGTGGATTCGCACCACCTTCTCTTCGACCTTTTAGCTCTTAACTTTCTCAACCTCCTTTAATATAAGGGAGTGATCGGTAATGAATTCCGCTCCCCCCTCCTGCAACCACTGGTAACAGCCTCTTGCTTCTCCTTTTGTAAAATCGTACTGCAGATCATTCTCCAGTACGACAACCCGCTTGCCCTTCTTAAGCGCCTCGATCGCTGCCTTGAGGTTGGCAAGATTTCCATAGCCCACGAGGAATCGTTCAACGATAATTAGATCTGCTTTCTCGATCAAACCCTGGTTCTCCCGGTAAGCCCGTTCGGAGATAGGAGAAAATGGCTCTTCCAGAGCCATGGTTAATCCGAGGGCCTTCCCAAACTTTTCATCACTATCGCCGATATTCAGCACTCCCAGGGAAACCCGGTATCCCCGGAGGAGCAAGCGCCGGGCTGAATCCGCGCCGCTTCCCTCGCCGCAGATGATATGAATAGTTTTTTGCAGCCCAGCCTTTTCCATCTTGGCTTTGGCCAGGGGAGTGACCCGGGGGGCGCCGGATACAGGATTCTTCTCCACCATCACCATAGTTTCATATACCCGGCGGATATTCTCTTCAGTGATCACCATCGATGGCGTACCCATGGCATAGATCGAGCCCGAGGAGAGCAAAACAATCCGGTGAGAATACTCCGCGGCCAGGTTTAAATCATGGGAAATATTCATGACCGTCAAATTCTTCTCGACGTTCAAACTGCGAATCAGCTCGTTGATTTCCACCTGATGGTTAATGTCCAGATGGGAAGTGGGCTCGTCAAGGAGCATGACCCTGGGCTCCTGGGCCAAGGCCCGGGCGATCAGCACTCTTTGTTTTTCCCCCTGACTCAATTCAGCGAAAGGCCTTTTTTCCAGATGGGCAATGTCGGTAAGGGCCATCCCTTCGCGAGCGATTTTCAAATCCCTCTGCTTCTCCCAGCCAAACCGCCCCATATAAGGAGCTCTGCCCATAAGGACAATCTCACCTGCGGTGAAGGAAAAAGGAGCTTCCATTTCCTGGGGGACTACGGCGATTTTTCTGGCCACCTCTCGCCGGGAAACCTTTCGCAAATCTTTTCCTTCCAGGAAAATCTTTCCCTGCTTGGGATTCAGCAGTCCGTCCATAAGCTTTAGCAAAGTGGTTTTACCAGAACTGTTCGGCCCGATGAGTCCAAGGATCTCTCCCTCTTCCAGGCCAAAGGTAAGATCATGAAAAACCTCCCTTCCCGGGTATTGAAAACAGACAGACTCCATCCTAAGGATTGCCGGCAAGTCTTCTCCTCCTCAAAAGGTAAACAAAAAAAGGAGCTCCCCCCAGAGCCGTTACCACCCCCACGGGAATCTCCGACGGGGCCATGACCGTGCGGGCAATGGTATCGGCCAGGATCAGAACCATGGCCCCCAATAAGGCCGAGGCCGGGATGAGGAAGCGGTGGTCCGGCCCCCAGATCATCCGCGTTAAGTGGGGGACGGCCAGCCCCACAAACCCGATCAAGCCGCTCACTGAAACCACCGCGCCCGTGATCAGGGAAGTAAAAATAAAAGCCGTCTTCTTCACTCTTTCCACTTCCACTCCCAGCTCCGAGGCTGTCTCCTCCCCCATGCTCATGAGGTTTAGGTCTTTGGCCAAAGAGAACAGGACCGCGCTGCCCAATAGAAGGTAGATGAATATGACCCCCAGAGCCTGGGAGGCAACGTACTCCAGATTGCCCATCAACCAGAAGGTCACGCTGTATAGGCGCTCATCGCTGGTTACGGAAATAAGAAACATGATGATAGCCGAGAAAAAGGCGCTGATGATGACTCCGGTTAGAAGCATGGTTTGCGCCGGAACACGTCCTTCCACACGGGCGATGAAATAAACGAAAAGCAAGGTAAGCAGGGCTCCGGTGAAGGCCGCGCCCGGAACGGCATAACTTCCCAGGATCGTCGCTCCCAGGCCGAAAATAATACACAGCACCGCTCCCACGGCTGCGCCGCTGGAGATTCCTAATATGTAAGGGTCGGCCAGGGGGTTGCGCAACAGGGCCTGAAGCACGCTGCCGGCTACGGACAGAGCTGCCCCTACGAGCGCTCCGGCGATCACCCGGGGTAAGCGCAGGTCAAGGATGATGGAAGAATCTTTTACGTCCCCTGCCCCCGGGGAACCCGCTCCGAAGAAGTGTTGGAAAAGAATGGCCCAGGTTTTAGAAAGCGGAATCGAGACCGCCCCCAGAGAAACGGCCATTACTCCCACCCCGGCCAGGCAGCCGGAGAGGAAGATCATCCAGAAAAGCCATCTTTTAAAAGTAAAGCGAGCCAAAGTAAAATCCTTTATAAAAGGGGTCAAGGATTCGAGGGTCCAGGGGTTCAAGTGATTTTTTTATTTTTTCACTGGACTACTCGACCGCTGGACCCCTCGACCCCTATCTTAAACGCTTGCGGATGTATGGCCTTGGCCATCTCCTCCAGGCCCTCTACGATTCTTGGCGAAGGGCGGTGGATCAGGTCGGCGTCGATGACGTGGATCATGCGCGTACGCACAGCCGAAATCTCTTTCCACCTGGCCCACCATTCCTTCTGCTCCGTGAGAGGATCTCGCGACTTCATGGAAGAAAGGATTATGACCTGGGGATCCTGCGCGATTACTTCTTCCATGCTTAACCGGGGGTGCCCCCCTTTCGCGGTCTCGGCGATGTTTACGCCGCCGGCCATGCGGATCAAATCATCGACAAACGTTCCTTTTCCTGAGCTGATCAAAGGGTCGTAGGCCATGACGTGCAGTACCCGCAACCGGGGCCGCCCCTTAATTTTCTCCTTCACAGCTTGGACTTTCTCATGCATGGAATTAACCAGGCCTTTGGCAGCATTCTGGCTGAAAGTTATTTCTCCGATATTTCCGATGGAAACCATCGTCCCTGACACGCTCCGGGGATTGATAATGTACACCGGAATCCCCAAACCGGCCATTTTGTTGACGAATGGCTGCAATTCCCCGTCAGCGGTCCCGATGAGCAGGTCCGGCTTCAGGGAAATAATTTTTTCCAGGGAAGGCGTGATATACCCGCCAATCTTCTCTTTTTTCAAAGCCCCGGGTGGATAATTGCAGTACGTGCTGACGCCGACAATTTTTTCCTCCAGGCCAACGGCGAAAAGCATCTCGGTGACGCTCGGGGCCACGGAGACGATGCGCTGGGGAGGAGTTTTTATGTAAAGCGTTCGCCCCACCTCATCCGTGAAGGTTGCGGAGAAAGAGTTCTGGACGCTGAAAAACAGGAAAGAAACCAAAATGAAAAAGAACCAGCCTACTAAATCCCCCCATCCCCCCTTTATTAAAGGGGGGCAAGGGGGGATTTCTGCGGGCCAATTTCGACAATCCCCAGTATGGATTCTTGCTAATTCTTTCCTTCTATCCATTGATCAACTTCACCACCGTCCAAGAGGGAGTGTAATCGATAATGTTCAGGCAACCGTAATCCTGCTCGATTCGCAGAAGATAAGCGAAAGATAAATGCAGGGCTTCAGCCAGGATTACCCGGTTCAGAGCGCCATGGCACATCAGGGCGAACTCCTGTCCGCGGTGCAATTCGATCAACTCCTGCAACTTGGGGATCGCCCGGTCGCGTACATCCATCAGGCTCTCCCCGGCGGGGATGCGAAAAGTATCCAGGTTATTGATCCATTGGGGAATATCTCCCGGGTAACGCTCAATGACTTCCGGGTAACTCAGCCCCTGCCAGCGGCCGAAATGCATCTCCCTAAAATGGGGAAAAGCCTGGGGCAATAGACCATGAGGTTTGGCGATGATTTCCGCGCCTTTCTGGGTGCGCAGGAGATCGCTCGAATAAACCGCCGATAGGTTTTTATCTTGAAGAAGATCCCTAAGCCGTTCCATCTGTTTTTGACCTGCGGGGGTAATGTCCACATCCGTCTGCCCGTTATACACCCCATGATTGACCACTTCGCCGTGGCGGGCCAAATAAATTCGCGTTCTGTCCGGTTCCATTGGTTTAGCCTCTTTCAAAATAAATTAGCCACAGAGGGCACAGAGATCACAGAGTTTTAAAACCACGATTAAGAAAAAAATGAAGAATACGTGTCAAGTGCTAAAAGCGTCTAAAGTGATCCGCCTAAGGCGGACTAAAGCTGAAAAAGGGAAATCCTATACTATAAAAATTGTAACAGTTTAGCGATTTGAAAAAATGGTATAAAAGCCTTTGTTGAGGGCCGG
>JASEHN010000465.1 GCA_030018715.1 Thermodesulfobacteriota bacterium
GAGGTTGCGGTTCCCGAGATATCCGTACCGGAGCTATTTGACCAGAGGGCGGATAAATACGCGAGCAAGACTGCCTTGGTCTTTTACGGAAATAAGATCAGTTACAAGGAACTGAAGGAGTTGATCAACCGGTTCGCCACTGCCCTGGCCGATCTGGGAGTGGTCAAAGGCCAAACCGTGGCCTTGTATCTCTTGAATTGCCCTCAGTATGTTATCGCCTATTTTGCGGCCCTTAAAGTAGGGGCCAAAGTCACTCCCATCAGCCCGGTTTATACCAGCAAGGAAGTTAAGCATCAGCTTGAGGACAGTGAGGCCAAGACGATCATCTGCCAGGATATCCTCTATGATAACGTAGAGAAGACCGGCATTTCCCTAAAGAATGTGATCCTGACCAATATAGCCGAGTACCTACCTCTGCTCAAAAAGCATCTGGGTAAGAGCGCCCTGGGAAAGGTCTATGGGGAAATGCACGTGCCAACTCCCAAGTATATGGAAGAGGCCGGCCTTCTTCAGTTTCAGGCCCTGATCAAGAAATATCCACCCCGGCCTCCCCAAATCGAGATTCAGCCCAGGGTAGATATCGCCGCCCTACCCTATACCGGTGGAACCACCGGGCTCCCCAAGGCGGCCATTTTGACTCATCACAATATAGTCTCACTTCAGGCCCAGACCGTTGCCTTCTGGCCTATATTCGAAGAGGGTAAAGAGGTGGCCATAGCCTTCTTGCCCTTCTTTCACATCTATGGGCAGGTGGTGGTAATGCTGAATGGCCTGGTTCAAGGCTCCACCCTTGTTCTTTTCACCACCCCGGATGTCGATGACATCCTCTCGGCCATGGAGCGCTACCAGGCCTCCGGCTTCTATGGAGTTCCCACCCTTTTTGAATACCTCAAGGATCATGAAAAAACAGACCGGGTCAACTGGAAGCGACTGAAATTGATCGCCTGCGGCGCGGACACCCTTCATGAATCCACCATTAAAGGCTGGGAGAGACGAACCGGCACCAAGATATTGGAAGGGTACGGCATGACCGAGACTACTGCCGTAAGCCATAGCACTCCCTTTGATCGACCCAAGAGCGGTTCCTTTGGAGTGCCCATCCCGGGAGTCACCGCCGCGGTTGTGGATGTCGATAGTACGGAATTCAAAGGGATAGACGAGGTGGGTGAATTGATCCTTAACGGTCCCAACATAATGCAGGGTTATTGGAAAAGACCTGAGGAGACAAAGGAGGCGATTATAGAGATTGATGGAAAAAAGTGGCTTAGAACCGGGGATCTGGTCAGAATGGATGAGGAAGGATATTTTCACTTTTTTGATCGCAAGCGGGATCTGATTAAGTATAAAGGTTTTTCGGTCTTTGCCCGGCACGTGGAAGAGGTGCTCTATAAACATCCAAAGATCAAGGCCGCTGGAGTGGTTGGTGTGCCGGATCCCAAGGTGGGCCAGTTGATAAAGGCTTATGTGGTGTTGCAGAGTGACGCCCGGGGTAAGATCTCCGAAGAAGAGATTATCGAGTTTTGCCGCGAAAATCTGGCGCACTACAAGATTCCCAAGATCATTGAATTCCGTGGAGAACTTCCCAAGACTGACGTTGGCAAGGTCTCCCGCCGGGAGCTTAGGGAAGAAGTAGAGGAAAGCTGATATGGAACAAACCTTCTTAGAATTGCGTGGGCTCTCTAAGGATTTCGGGGGGCTTCGAGCCGTCAATAACGTCAGTTTTTCCATGAACCGAAACGAAATTGTGGGTTTGATAGGCCCTAATGGCGCCGGCAAGACCACCCTTGTGCGGCTGATAACCAGCATTTTGAAACCTGATTCAGGCAGTATCCGTTTTAAGGGCCAGAACCTTATCGGACTCAAGACCTGGGATATCATCAACCTGGGCATAGCCTGCACCTTCCAGAATATGAGGCCCTTTCGCCGTCTCCCCATTATTGCCAATGTCATGGTCTCATGTCTGGGGCCGCGGGCCATGAAGAGGGGTGAATGGGTCAAGAGAATCGAGGCCAAGGCTATGGATGCCCTGGAATTTGCGGGCATCTCCGATATGGCCCTGGAAAAAGCCTCCACCCTCTCCCAGGGCGATCTCAAGCGTCTGGAGGTGGCCAGGGCCGTGGCCACAGATCCGGAATTACTTCTTCTGGACGAGCCCTTCGGGGGGCTGAGTCCTGCTGAAACGGATCTTATGGCCAAATCCATTAAAAGGCTCCACAAAGGAGGCCGTTTCGGGCGATTGCACAGCGAAGGACCGGCCATGATCATCATCGAGCATAAGTTGCAGCAGTTGATGAAGATTGTAGATCGAATTATAGTGCTCAATTATGGGGAAATTATCGCTGACGGCGCCCCGGAAGAAGTAGTGACTAACAAAGAGGTTGTCGATTCTTACCTGGGCAAAGGAGGAATTTAACGTTGCTGCTGGAAGTAGCCAATTTGACGGTCTGCTATGACAAGGCCATGATCATCAACGACCTGAGCATGGGCGTTGACCGGGAGGAGTTGGTGAGCCTGGTTGGGCCTAACGGGGCCGGCAAGTCCACATTGCTAAGAGCAATTACCGGGCTGGTCGCCTGGCAAAGGGAGATCACCCGTCGGTCAACCCATGGAGACGTAATCTTCGAGGGTGAGGTAACCTTTGGCGGGGAGAGAATCGATCAGATACCCGCCCACGAGATTGTTGAAAGAGGCTTGATTCATTGCCCCGAAAGAAGAAGACCGTTTCGTGAAATGACGGTTATCGACAATCTGTATGCGGGCGCTTACCTGTTGAAGGAGAAGAAAGAAGCGCAAGATAACCTTGAGAAAGTCTATCAATTATTTCCTGTGCTAAAAGAGCGAGCCAAGCAGATATCCGGAACCCTATCCGGCGGGGAGCAGCAGATGCTGGCCCTCGGCCGGGCCTTGATGTCCCGTCCCAAAATGATGTGCATTGATGAGCCTTCTACTGGCCTGGCCCCTATTTTCCGGAGACATGTGTTTGAAAAAATTGGCGAGATCCGGAATCTTGGAATTACCGTGCTCCTTGTTGAGCAGGAAGTCAGCACGGTCTTCAAAATGGCCTCCCGTAATTACGTCCTTTCCTCAGGTAAAATCATCGCCGAAGGCACAGGCGAGCAATTGCTGCAAGACGAGGTCCTCCGTAAAACCTACCTTGGGCTCTAACGGATCTGTCTCTGGCAGAGCTATTAGGGCGCCTGCATATCTTCCGATGACTTCTCATTGACACATAATCGCTTCTGAAAACTGGAGGTTAAGCCTGCCTGTTAGAAGTTACGTTTTGCGTTCCATTGGTAATTCCCTGCT
>JASEHN010000466.1 GCA_030018715.1 Thermodesulfobacteriota bacterium
GCTTCGATCAGGCGGAAGATGCGCATGCGATGCTCCGTGGGAACCCCGTCCACCCCCTTCAAGTATTTATCGATGTACTTCCCCAGCTGTGGATGACGATAATCTTTCTCCGACGGCAGGGTGGCGAGAAGACCCCCGGAGATGTCATGGGCCAGCCGTCCAATCTCGTAGACCATGCGGGTGGTGTTCTGCTTGGTGCAATTGGCCAGGAGGATGTCGGTCTCCCAGGCCCCGGAGGCAGTGCGGTGGCCTTCATGGGAACAGGCGATCGATCCGGAATACAGGGTCTCCGTAAGATGAACCATCTCCACTAATTTATCCCGGATATGGGAGGCACTGGCCACACCGTTGTACTCAGCCAGAGCGGCAACTGCGCCGATGAGCACGTCCGAGATTCCTCCTTTGCAGGCCCCGTAATTCTGTCGATGGGCGGCGGCGAATCGCTCCACGAACATCCCGGCGAAGTCGTATTCTTTGTACAAGAAGACCCGTTCCCAGGGAACGAATACATCTTCAAAGATGGCCAGGCATTCTCCCCCCACCATGGCGAACTGGGCGTTTCCCTTGTCGATCTCTCCCTCCTCCATTTTGCGCAGGTCATTGGTCTGGCGGCCGAAAATATAGGTCATCCCCGGAGAATCGATGGGCATGGCGAAGCAAACCGCGTAATCTTTGTCTTCGGCCCGCATATTCGAGGTCGGGAATACCAGGGCGTAATGGGCCGAGGTGACTCCGGTAAAATGAGCCTTGGCCCCGCGCACGACAATCCCCTCCGGCCGTTCTTCGACAACGTGCAAATAAAGGTCAGGATCTGCCTGCTGATGGGGGGGCTTCGAACGGTCCCCTTTAGGATCGGTCATGGCGCCGATCACCACCAGGTTCTGATCCTGCACTTCCTGGAGGAAACGTTTGAACCGTTCATGGTATTTCGTACCATACTTCTGATCGATCTCGTAGGTCACGCTGTAGGCGGCGTTCATGCCGTCCGTCCCCGCGCAGCGCTGGATGCAGCAGGCTGTCTGCTGGTTGAGCATCCGCAGCATCTTCACTTTCTTGATCAGATCTTCCCGGCTCTGGTGGACGTGATTGAAACGGCTTATGGTCTTTCCTGTCAGGTGGGATTTGGCATTGGCCAGGTCTTCGAACTCCGGGGCATTGGAGAGATCATAGGTGGCCGCTACGGCGTTGACATGGGGAACAAAAAGGGGATGGTCGATCACGTTCTCGATCTTCTCTCCAAAGGCATAAAGGTTCAGATGTATTTGCCGCAGACTTTCCCGGTAATCCAATGAATTTTCAATCTTATTTTTGCTCACTGCGCCTCCTTTTCTAATGCGGAATGATAAAAAAAATTCAGAAGACAAAATTAAGAATAGGAACTGGAAACGGCTCGCTTCCATTCACCCTGACTTCTGACTCCCGAATTCTGTATTCTCAATCTTTGGCACTTATCTTACTCACATCCCACTGAAACTGTCTTGCGCTGTTATAGCGTTGGAGGGGTAATGGCCCAAACCACGTGAACATCTGTATCGCCAACGTTCCTCCAGCGGTGGGGGATGCTGGAGTCGGAAGAGATACTTTCTTCTTCTTCCAGGACACAGGTTTGGTTACCAATGGTACTTTTAGTTTGCCCTTCTGCAATGGTTTGACGGATCCACTCTCTCATCCAGTTTTTCTTAAACCGGTCCAGGCAAGATCCCTGCTCCAAGCATCTTGGAACATAACCGCGACCCAGGGCCTTCTGCCTTTTCTTGCTTGCCCAACCCGGATAAACTTCTTTCATCACCCAAGAATCGTTCTTCCTTTTAAGCGGAGCTTTCTCTCCTGTCCCTCCCTCTGCCCTTGCCGAGCAGCTGCTCACTCTCCCAAAGGGCCAAAAGGATCTCCCTTTGGAGGCGGGGTTTAGAACACTTAGCTCTGGTTTCTTAGGACTCTTCTCAGGAATTTGCCCGTTGTGGTCTTGGGGATTTCCTGAACGATCTCCACAATTCGTGGGTATTTGTAAGCAGCCATACGCGCCTTGCAGAACTCAATCAGCTCCTGCGGGGTGATTTTATTCTGGAAATGATCTTTGACCGCTACGAAGGCCTTCACGGTTTCCCCCCGGTAGGAGTCCGGTACCCCGATGACCGCAGCCTCTTTAACCGCCGGGTGCTGGTAGAGCACATCTTCCACGTCGCGGGGCCAGACTTTATAACCCGAGACGATGATCAGGTCCTTCTTCCGGTCCACCACGTAGAACCAGCCGTTCTCATCCATTTTCCCCACATCGCCGGTGTAAAGCCAGCCGTCGCGGATGGCGTGGGCAGTCTCCTCAGGCTTGTTCCAGTATCCGGGGATTACCATGGGACCCTTGATGACGATTTCTCCCACTTCTCCCGGGGGGAGTTCCTTCTCTCCCGTCTCTGTGTCCATAATTTTGGCGATGGTATTGGGGGCCGGCAGGCCTACGGAAAGCGCTCCGGTGATGGAGTCGACGGGCAGGCGCGTCCCCAGAGGGGTGAAATGGGAGGGAGAATTAGTTTCGGTCAGCCCATAGATGTTGTGGATATAAGCCCCGCAGGTTTGTTCGAAGCTTTCCACAATTGCGGGGGAAACCGGGGCCCCCCCGCTGAAAACCTTTTTCATGGTCGAGAAGTCCCGTTTCTTTATATCGGGGTGGTTCATCAGGGAGATAAAGACCGTAATCGACCCCACGGTCATTGTGGCCTTCCAGCGCTCCACAAGTTTGAGGGTCTCCTCCGGGTCGAAACGAAAGAAGAGAATAACCGGGATTCCGGCGTAGGCCGCACAGGCCAAGTGGGCCACCTGACCGGTGACATGGAAAAGCGGCGCCACTCCCAGAACGACATCCTCATCGTTTAGCTTTTGGAAGACGGTATAAAGCATGGCGTTGAAGACCACGTTTTCGTGGGTATTCATGGCCCCTTTCGGAGGTCCGGTTGTGCCGGAAGTATAGGTGAAATAGGCCGGCTCCTGGGGGGCGACTTCTACAGGGCGGGGAGTTCGGCCGTCGTATTTTTTCAGTAGCTCCACGAAATCGAGGGTTTCGGGGAACTTTTTGCTCTTTTCTTCCAGCAGGATTCTGGGAACAGGTTCTGTCGGCGGCAGGTATTCCAACCCCGAGGTTGTGATCACCGGGCCGACGTTCATCTGCCCGACAACCTTTTTGCCAACTGCTTCATAAGTGGAGCCTAGGCTGATGAGCATTTTTGCTCCCGAGTCCCGGAAATAATATTCCAGCTCCTTTTCTTTGAACATCGGGTTCAACGGAACAACGATCCCTCCGGCTTTCCAGACGG
>JASEHN010000467.1 GCA_030018715.1 Thermodesulfobacteriota bacterium
TATCGAATTCCAATAAAAAACCTCTCCTCCCTTTGCCAAAGGGAGGTTGGGAGGGATTTCTGGTCCGCCTGAGGCGGATCAAAACGCTAAATTATTACAAAACATTATTGTTTTCCGTGTTTATCGGCGGCTATTTGTGTCCTACTGAAATTGGGATAAGAGAGGAGGGAAGATGACCAGGTACAAAGTGATCGCCAGGGCGAAAGATAGCAAATGCCGGCATGTGAAAGAAGGGGACCAGATTGTCATAGAGGGGACAATGGTCAACCTCAAAGAAACCACCAGCCTCTGCGCTGTAGCCCTGGGAGCCATTCAGTATTCGTTGTATATGATGGGGAAGGCAAAAGATCCAAAAGATTTCGGGCGTGAGGATATTTACAATTTGCAATGCCCGGACCCGGAAACGAGAGTGATTTTTGAGATTTCCAGGAAAGCGATGGAATAGGCGGTAAAGGACTACTGATGGTCAAGTTGTTGGGCCTGGGAGAGATGGAGAAGCGCCACGAAAAAGGCGAGGATCCCTTTGCCCTGGCCATCGAAAAATGGGTGCGCATGCGGGACTTCCTCCTGGAAAAAGCGGACCCGGCCAGGTATAGGGAAGCTTTCCAGTGTGGCTCAACCAAGATTCTATTCTGCCTCGATTATAAAAACCAGTGTTCCTTCTGCCCCCTGGAATGCGTCTGCCATGACAGCCAGAGTCTCTACTACCAGATCATGAGGCACCTTCAAGTATACACTCTGGCTGGAGCGCTTCTTCCCCCGGGGCCGCTCATAGAAATAATAGAGGTTTACATCCGGGATTTGGAAACTTATCGCCAGGAATGGCTGAAAAAGAATAACTGATAAATAGTTCTCCCCGGAGTTTTTGAAGCTGTGAAAAAATTGAGGTATGGGGAAAGGAGAGGCACCATCCATGTCCAGGGGCCAGAAAAATTCGCTGGCCAAAATGAGGCAGTGCTATCCCTGTTGCCGGCGGGGGACTTGACTTCAGTTAGACCCGAAGGCCAATCCTTAGCTATCTACCTCATTTTGTTCCAAGTTGCCTGTGTCCCTTCGCGGAAGGCAGGTAAAGTGTTGGGGATCATTCTTTTCCCCCGCCTCAGGCGGGGCGCGATTTTTCCCGTCCCCTGGACAACGAACAAAGCTGATTTCGTCGGCCACTCGAATTTTTTCACACCTTCTTTCCGTCAGAGGGGGAGGGTGGGAAATTTCAGGCCTCAGCATAGGGCGCCAAGCCTGAGCGAGCTGATTTTAGGGGACGATAAATTTTCCTTCGTAGATATAGTTCATGATCAACGTGGTGGCCAGGGCGGTGACCTCGATCAGCTTGCGGGATTGACGGCGGGAGCTGAGGTTGAGGTTTAATTCTCTGGCCCGGGCGACAAACTTGTCGATTAATGGGCCCACCGAGGAACCCCCTTCTCCTGTCCAGTGGGAGATCATTTCCACAAGGGCATTTCGATTTTGCTCGATGAACACCCCTGCGGGAATCCGCGTTTCTCCCTTTCCGTTTGTGTTGAAAATCTCCCTCAGTACATCGTCAACATAACCCTGGGCTTTTTCCCGGTACCGTTCCTCGCTCTTATTGTAATATTCGAGGAGAGTGAAGTTCAGGCTTTCGATGGGGCGGATCAATTCGCCGTTGGTTACCAGGGGCTTGCGCGGCCCGATTTGTTTCATCAGCCGATCTACGAAGTGAAGTTTCTTTAAAGCGCTCCAATTCTTGTATTTCTGTCGCCAATTGGAGCGGGGCGTGAGCCAGACGGCAAACGTCTCGGCAAAATCTTCGTCCGGATGCTTCTGGGCATAGATTCTCCCGGAATACTGGCCAACCTGCTGGTGGAGATGCTTGACGAATTCTTTTGATTGGGGGTTGGGGTGGAAATAATCCCGGTATGGTTCAGAAAAAAGCCCGAATGTATCCTGCCACTCTTTTGATTTGTAAAGAAGATAGGCATAATTAATAGCATGGCCGGCCTCATGGCGCAGCGTCATCATAAGTTCATGTTCATCTTCCAGATCGCTCTGCATCTCATCTTGGATCTTGGAAAGGGTGGCATCCGCATAATAAAAGGGAATCCCGATCACAGGAACTTTATTTGGGCATCCCCATGTATCAGTAAGGTAGCACTTTGGTTTTAAAATGATTCCTTTCCGGTTCAACTCGGCATAAAGCCGGCCAATTAGTTTTTCGAGTAAAGTTCCCTCGATTTTCAGGTTCAATTCGCTGATAGGCTTGTTCATCTCCATCAGCTTTGTTTCCCAATTATTCAGAATATCTCTTGCCGTGGCCATTGATACCATTTCCTTCCGGGTAACCCAGCGCTCTTTTGCGGCTTACTCAATATGTGAGGTTTTTATAAAAGACTGGGAAAATTGAGTAAAACTTGGAAGATCCTTTTTTCTCACTTCACGCCTATATAAAAAATAGGCGAAAAAACACCTTCTGTCAAGGAGAATCTTAATAAATATTATTTAGTTAAATCAATGAGTTATCATTGAATGAGAGTGAGCCGCCGGCGAATGGGGGCCATTATTGAGGCAGCCACCAAAGTCTTCAAAATGTCGCCGGGAATAAAAACAAGGAACCCAATTTTTAATGTGGTAAATAAAGAGATGGGCTTATTGATGATGTAATTCAGGTTGAAGTAAAGGTAGGAAATACCAAAGAGATAAATAGCCGCCTGTCCCAGGAGCAGGGCGGCCAATGTACGGGGAAAACTCAAACTTCTCTCCCTTTCCACTACTTTACCGATAACATAAGCTCCAGCGATAAAGCCCACCAGAAAACCGAAAGATGGTTGTAAAACGTACCCCGGCCCGCCTCCCTGGGCAAAAATCGGGAGTCCGATCAGGCCGATGGTCAGGTAAAGTATCTGGCTTAAGGCCCCCAGGCGGCTTCCGAGAATTAACCCGGCAAGCATAACCATGAGGGTTTGCAGGGTCAGGGGAACGTAAGGGATGGGGATTTTAATGAATGCCCCCACAGCCGTAAGAGCGGCAAAAAGCGAAACCATGATGATGTTTTTAATTTTGTTTTTCATCAATATTCAGATCCTTTCAGTAATACCTGATTATCCTACAAAACATTCCGCTAAGTGTCAAATCATCTTGCCGCCCTTCACTTTTTGTGGTCACGAATGATTCGTTATTAACTGGTGCTGGATGATCCTTCCCAGGCCCGGGATTCAGGGCGCTTCGTTTGGCAGCATGAGGCGCTGGTTTTTTCATCGACGGGGCGGAAAAAAACACCCCGCCACATTTTGCGGAGACGCGGTTTAAAACTTTGGGAAAGGCTT
>JASEHN010000468.1 GCA_030018715.1 Thermodesulfobacteriota bacterium
ATTCTGTCAAAACAACTTTGTGATCAACACTCCTGAAGGGCGTCGCTCTGGGTCTATGGATAACTTCCGCCGACGCCCTTTGGGAAGCCAAAAACCTTTAATTTTTCGGTACACTTTTGGGAGAAGAGCCTAAAATGTAATGAGCTGCTGCACGAGGTTGTGCAGCAGCGGCAAGACGAAGGCGTCCTTAAAGGAATTGGTGTAAAGCGGCTTTTTCTGATTTTGCGTAAGGTATTCGATATTTTTGAGGTAACGAAGGAACGGAGGAAGAGCGATGGGGATGACAATGGCTGAGAAAGTATTGTCCAGAGCATCGGGTAGAAGAGAGGTACAGCCTGGAGAATATGTCACTGCCAAGGTAGACCAGGTGATGAGCCAAGAGGCATTTGCCGAGGTCTATCGGATTTTGAAAGAGGAAGGAGTTGAAAGGGTTTGGAACCCGAGCAAGATAGCCATCATGCTTGACCATTATGTTCCAGCCCCCAGCGTAGCTCAGGCAGAGGTCCACAAATTGATAAGGGAGGGAGTGAAGAAATATAGGATTGAGGGTTGGCATGACATGCAGGCGGGGATATGTCATCAAATCATGGGAGAGAAGGGCCACATTATTCCCGGGGAACTGGTCTTAGGCACGGACTCCCATAGTACTACCTATGGGGCCTTTGGGGCTGCGGGGGCGGGCATTGGGGTGTCCGAGATGGCTTATGTGTTGGCTATGGGGGAGTTATGGATGAGAGTCCCTTTTACGATCAAGTTTGTCATCAAAGGAAACCTGCCCGAGAGGGTGATGTCTAAAGATATTATTCTATTTATTGCGGGGAAGTATACCACCGAAGTGGCGCAGTACAAGGCAATAGAGTTTAAGGGGCCCACCTTGGAGAGGATGAGTATCGCCAGCAGGATGACCATGGCCAATATGGGGGTGGAGCTTGGGGCGAAATTTGCCTTCTTCGAGGCAGATCAAAAGACCCTTGATTATCTCCTTCCCTATGTAAGAGAGGATGCGAAAAAACGGGTGGGATTTTTCAAAGCAGATCCGGATGCCCGTTACGAGCAGGTATACGAAATAGACGTGTCTCGTCTTGAGCCGCAAGTCGCCATTCCCCATGATGTGGGGAACGTAAGGCCGATCTCCGAGGTGGAAGACATAAAGGTAAACCAGGCGTTCCTTGGTTCTTGTACCAACGGCAGGTTTGAAGATTTAGAGATTGCTGCAGCCATTTTAAAAGGGAAAAGGGTACATGCGGAAACTCGGTTGATTGTTTTTCCTGCCTCCTGGGAGATATACCTGAAGGCCCTCCGGGAAGGGATCCTTGAAACCCTGATTGAGGCAGGGGCGGTTATCTGCAATCCCGGTTGTGGACCCTGCCTTGGCGGGCACATGGGTCTTCTGGCTGCGGGGGAGATATGTATTGCCTCATCCAACCGAAACTTCAAGGGGAGGATGGGTAGCACCGAGGCGGAGGTTTATCTTGGTTCACCAGCAACGGTGGCTGCTTCAGCTATTGCGGGGAGAATCGTGGATCCAAGGCAAAGTAAACAGTAGGAGGGAAGGAGATGACCTTGATTAAAGGAAAGGTGTGGAAGTTCGGAGACAATATAAACACGGATGTCATGGCCCCTGGTTTTGTTTTTAACGCCCCCTGGGAAGAGGTCCGGAGGGTGGTTTTGCACATCCATCCTAAGTTTACTCGGGAAGCCAAACCTGGCGATGTGATTGTGGCGGGAAAGAATTGGGGATGCGGTTCAAGTCGGGAGCAGGCGCCAGCGAATCTAAAGAAGTTGGGAATGGGGTGCGTGGTTGCCGAGTCCTTCGGGCGAATCTACTTTAGAAATAGCGTGGCGATTGCTTTGCCGAGTATTGTTTGCCCCGGGGTATCGGAAGCTTTCAATGAGGGGGATGAACTGGAGTTGGAGTTGGAAAGCGCCCAGGTGAGAAATGTCACAAGGGGGACCGAGATTAAGGGAGAGGCCCTCTCCAAGGATATGCTGGGCATCATCGCCAAAGGGGGAATCATTCCCGCCCTTAGGGAGAAGTTGAAGATTAAGAAATTAGGAAGCTTTGCCAAGCCAAGAAATCAATAACAAAAAAGGAGAGTCTGAATGGCCAAGAAGAAGGTTTGCGTTATAAAGGGGGACGATGCGTCTCCGGAATTCGTAATTCCGACCGTAGAGCTTTTAGAGGGAATGAACCTGGAGATTGAGTTCTTTTGGGCCTTAACGGGTGAGGAAGCACTTCAGAAGCAGGGGAAGGCCTTTCCTGAAGAAGCCAGAAAGATGGTGGACGAAGCGGACTGCACCCTATTTGGTTCTAGCAGAAATATGACTGGGGGGTTGGGCTATTTAAGGTGGGGGAAGAAGACCTATGCCAATTTCAGGCCCGTCAAGTGGATGAAGGGGATGCGGAGTCCGTTAAGGAAGCCGGAGGGGATTGATTTCGTCGTGGTTCGTGAGAATCTTGAAGGTCTCTATCCAGGACGGGAGGGAGATATTGAACGGTTGGAACCTTTGAAGCTTAGTGATTTTATCACGGGTCAGGTGCTGGACACCTCGATGAAAGGTAAATTTGCCGTGAGGGTGATAACGGAGGAGAACACGAGGAATGTAGCCAAAGCCACCTGCGATCTGGCCATGAAACGCAAAGCCAACGGGGGAAAGGGTAAGGTTACCGTTGCCAGTAAATACAATATGCTTTTCCAATCCGATGAGTTGTTCCGGCGGATTGTTGAGGAAACAGTAAGGCAGTATCCGGAGCTCACTTTTGACCAGCAAGTGATCGATAATTTCTGCCAGCAGATGATCATTAATCCCCAGCAATTTGATGTGGTGGTTATGCCTAACGAACACGGCGATGTGATGGCTGATGGAGCCGCTGCGCTGGTGGGAGGATTGGGGCTGGCACCCAGCGCCTGCTTCGGTAAAGACTACGCGTATTTTGAGCCGGTTCACGGCACGGCTCCGGACCTTATGGGGAAAAATATCGTCAACCCCACGGCGATGATTCTTTCCGCAAAATGGATGCTTGAATATCTTGGTTTTGAAGATGCGGCGCTACGGCTGGAAAGAGCTGTGTATGGGGTTTATGAAGAGGGGAAATATCTCACTCCCGATCAAGGCGGGGGTTCTTCCACGACCCAGTTCTGCAAGGCCGTTAAAGAGAAATTGTAAAAGAATGATGTTTTACGGCGTATCGGTCAAACTGATCTTTAAAAATCACAAAAAGAAAGTTGTATAATTATTAAAGGTAATGTATGTAATGAATCTTACTCATTGAAAAGCCGGAAGTCCAATAA
>JASEHN010000469.1:0-2377 GCA_030018715.1 Thermodesulfobacteriota bacterium
GAACAATCAGGGAAATCCGCCAAATGCCACGCACCGAACGGAGATCGGCGGGTTAGCGGCCCGAGCGGCCTACCATGTATTTGAAGACAATGCCACGCACCTCTGCAATGGCGGAGCCACCACTTCCGAGACCCAAGCTTTATTCTTCAATTTTATGACGCTTTATGCGGCTCTTACCGGGAATCGTGATGGCGCCCGCGAGGCCTATGCCTACCTGCGTTATTTTATGATGCCGCACGATGGCGCCGAGAGTCCGCAACTGCCGGATTCTCAGCTCGGGATAGGAGGTAATCATCCGGTATTAATACATTGGTTGATCGACATCTCCGGCCAAGCCCAAGGGCGCGCCTGCCCAGACGGCAGACCGGGCAGCGGAGTATTTGGAGAAAATACGCCCTACAACATGTATGATCCCACTCATGGAGCCGCTCCCTTCGCAATTCTTGGCCGCAACAACAGCGGTCAAGTGGACCTAACCCAGAGACAAACCGGAGGCGGACGCCACGCCGCTTCCTTCGCCAATGCCATGGATGCCGACCAATGGTTGGTCAATGGCGCTTTCTGGGCGGCCAGATATGGCTTGGGAAATCCCGGTGACTTATTAAGGAACTTAAGAAAAGGTTTGAGTGAAGGCCTGACTCCTTCCGATGCCCAATTCCACCCCAATGTCTCCCGCTTTGCCATCTATTGGGGTGAGGACCAGGTTCCCGACATCGCTTATCGAGGCTCTTTGAATCAGTTATACAGCGGCTATCAAGACCCCGCCGCCTGGGAAATCATGGGCCGGCATGGATGGGCGCAAAATGTGGTTAAATTCCTGGCCGACGCGCAAAAGGAATTCAAACGGAAACATCGTCAAGAAGGGCCATTTATGCCGGTTTTTAAGGATGGGACCTGGGGCTGGCAGGGGGATGATCCTAACACCCATTGGATGGGATTCCAGTATCGCACCTTCGCCCACTTGGCGCATTATTATCATTTAACCGGCGACCAGGAAGCTAAAAAGGTATTGGATAAATTTATTTCCTGGTATAAAAGGAACCGCAGAATATCCAATGATCAAATCTCAATTCCTATGGAACTGGAAAATGGGCGGCGGAACACCGGCTCTATAAGAAGGAGGGGCTACGGCCCCCATGAATTCGCCTTGATGGCCCAAGGATTGATCTTTATTGCGGCCAAGGATGACAATTCGCAGCTGCGTCAGGAAGCCGAAAAGATATTGGATTTTATGCTTACCCAGCGGGCCGCTAACGGCAGTTTTCATTATACCGATCCCGATCCGGAAAATAACGGCACTTATGGTTTCCATAACGCCGAAGCGGGGATCGCTTATGGTTTGTATACTTTACTTCTGGAGCAGGGGTCTCCTCCTAGACCTAGGATTGGAGCATAGTTCTGTTGCTCCTTAAAACACCATTTCGTAGAAAAAGGCCGCCGACGATGTGGCGCTTGGGGCAAACCGCAGCGAGTTTTAATTGTCTTGCCCAACCGATCAAGCAGGCTAAGCAGAGAAGCTACTTTTTGAATATCTACAGCATAGGGCTTTAAGTCAATATAAACTTCCAACCGGCGATCGAAGCGCGGGTTTTTATCCCTTCCCGTAAGGTAGATATCAGCTCGGCCGCAATGCCACTCTTCATGATAGCGGCAGTATTTCTTGAGGAGTTTCTTTGCTTCCTGACTTCCGCGTTGCAACACCCAAATATTGATGCTGGGAAGGAAGTGAGAATCCCCACATTAAAATGTGGGGAATTATACAATGTGTAAATCCTTTTTCTGATTAAGAATGTAATCGATGGTAGTTTTTATCGCCGCCGGTGGAACCATCTTCATCCCATATCTCCGCGCCCAAAAGTTATTTGTTCTGAAATCTTGTTTTAGGGCTGTGAACTCCTGAAGTATTCTTCGAGAAGAAATGCCCTTAAACATTTTAACTGCCCAGGATAAATCCTGGAGATTTTCCAGGGCGATCAATAAATGCATGTGGTCAGGCAATGAACCGCCGGCCAATAGCTTAATTTTCTTCTCTTCAGCTATTTGCTTAAATAAGCCGTGAATTCTGTTGTCAATTACGTCTACCAGCAGATATTTTTTTAACTTGGTTTGAAACCAGACGTGGTAATATTTCATACTATTATTCCCCACAATTTATTGTGGGGTATCAGTCCTCCCCCTATCACGCCATCTTTTTGCCCATTATTCAAACGCAAATATGCCGCAATATTAACTTTGCAACACCCAAATCGCAACTTTTTACGAAGGAAATTAGGCTATTTTGGGCAAAGTGCGGAAGTCAGGCGTAGAGAGGGGGTATTTCTAATTGTCGACCAATCTCCTTCAATGGTTAATCCCCTCTCCATTAAAAATGGAGAGG
>JASEHN010000469.1:2387-3292 GCA_030018715.1 Thermodesulfobacteriota bacterium
CTCTTCATGATAGCGGCAGTATTTCTTGAGGAGTTTCTTTGCTTCACTAATCCTCATGCGAATTCCTTTTCTTTTTTATCGTTATCTCTTTCCAATTTTAAGATGGGAGTCACAATATTATTATAACACGAAATGGCTATCTTCCCAATAGCCACCCGGTACCGAAGCCGGATGGTGGCCGTGATATGAATATGGCTATGAAATTAGGAACGCGGGAATAATTTCGTTTTTTCTATCGAGTGGTAGTGGATGAGGCGACAAAGAAATCACGGCTCCCTTGCCAATATTTTTTAATTTCTTGCTTAGGTATTTAATATTCTTCAGATCGCTTCCCTCAACTTTGCTGGATAGCTTGATCTCGATCGGATATAATTTACCTTCACTTTCAATGATAAGATCGACTTCGTGACCTTCCTTGTCGCGGTAATAATAGAGCGGGGCCTGTTCGCCGCGGAACCAATAGCTTTTTATGATCTCGCCGACTACATGGGTTTCAAAAAAAGCTCCCGCCATGGCCCCTCCGGCAAGAGTTTCCGCGGTTTTCCACCTGGTCAGATAAGCGGCCAGGCCGGTATCCAGAAAATAGAGCTTGGGCGCCTTGATCATTCTTTTCGAGAAATTCCTGTAATAGGGTTCGAGAAGATATATCTGTGAACTGGCGACCAGGATGTTGATCCATTCCTTGGCGGCATGGACGGAGATATCGGCATCCCGCGCCAGATCGGAATAATTCAGCATCTGTCCGGTGCGGGCGGCGCAGAGCTGGAGGAATTTATGAAAAGTGGCGATTTTAGAAACATTAAAAATATCCCGCAGATCGCGATCAATATAGGTTTGTAGATAGGAATTATAGAATATTTCAAGCGGAGGTGGATTTTTATGGCTCAACAGCGGAAATCCGCCCC
>JASEHN010000470.1 GCA_030018715.1 Thermodesulfobacteriota bacterium
TAAAAAACCTGGTGGCAGCAGCCCATTAAAATTTCCATCTGTTGGCGTTCCCGGCGGCTGAAAGCGCTATCGCCGAAGAAACAGCCGTAGTAACCGTTCATGAGCAGAGTGGGTATCCCCTCGGCATAAGAAATAAGTTTTTCAGCGTTTCCCTCATGCAAGTAAAGGGAAACGTCGTTAATAACCAGGCACGCCGGATCTTTTTCCTTAAGCGCCCGCAGGGATTCCTTGATTCTTTCGTAATTTCCCCGAGCCAGCGCCCTAATTTCTTCCTCTGTTTTACCATAAAGCCGGGGAGGCACAATCCGCGGAGAAAAATAAAAGACCTGCTTTTTCTCCTTAAGAGATAGGGGAATCTTCCCCCCTACCCCCTCAACTTTTTCCGGCGCCAGATCGAGGATCGTTATGGGACCTGTACTGCAGTTCATCAAGTCCCGCAGGATCTTCAGGGTTCGTTCTGTCTTTCCGGAGCGAACCTCCCCGGCGATAAGGGTTTTACGATTTAGGTATTCTTGGCAGCTCAAGGAATTTCGTCTTTCTTAAGGTTTTCAAGAGAAGATAGCCTATGATGGAGCCCGGGACGCTCGAAGCCATGAAGGCCGTAAAGAAAAAAGCAAAAGCAAACTCTTTACCCATCAAAGGGCTAAGGATCAGGACCACCAGCAAAACCCCGATTACCCCCGTGCCCAGGGGCTCCGTCAAAGCAACCCAATCTTTTCGCACCCACCGGTACATTAAGCCGACCACGATCACTCCTGGAATTCCGCCGGGGAAGGCGAAGACCGTCCCGGTCCCGATGGCATTCCGGATAATTCCGGCTATAAGGGCGGAAAGGGCGCCGTACCAGGGCCCGATTATGACCCCGGCCAGGGCATTGACCATGTGTTGAAAGGGAAACACTTTGGTTGGCCCGACGGGAAAATGAATTCCCGAAAGTAAAACGGCCAGAGCTGCCAAAAGAGCCGTGAGCACTAATTTTCTTACTTCAGTCATTTTTTCCATAAGTTTCTTTCATTCATTTGCGCTTTTGTCGCCTAAATCCCTCAAGACCTCATTCATCGCCCCGGTCCGGTACCCCTGCAGGTCCAGCGTGACGTAAGTAAAGCCGGCTTCTTTGAGAAAACGGACGGCCTTTTCGCGTAGATTGCTGTCGAGAAATCGATCGATCTCTTTAGCTTCCACTTCCACCCGGGCCAAATCCCCGTGATAGCGAACCCTAAGTTGCCGGAACCCCAGGCTGCGCAAGCGTTCTTCGCCCTTGTTTACCTGTTCCAGGCGTTGAGGAGTAATTTCTGTTCCGTAGGGAAAACGGGAGGACAGACAGGCGAGGGATGGTTTGTCCCAGGTGGGCAGGCCCAGGGCCCGGCTTAACTCCCGAACATCGGCTTTCGTCAGACCTGCTTCCATAAGCGGGCTGCGCACCCCGAATTCCCGGGCCGCCTCCATTCCCGGACGATAGTCCCCGGTGTCGTCCAGGTTGGAGCCGTCTACTACGTGTTTCAGCCCTAAAGCTGCCGCTTTCTCCCGGCAGATTCCAAAAAGTTCCTTTTTGCAGTAATAGCAGCGACGGGGTGTGTTGCCGGTAAAGTCGGGCATGGAAAGCTCGTTGGAAAAAACTTCCACCCAGCGAACACCCATTCCCTCCGCAACCCTTTTGGCCTCAAGGATTTCATTCTCCGGATAAGTGGGAGAAGAAGCCAGCAGGGCAACCGTTCCATCTCCTAACTCTTCGTGGGAAAGGCGTAAAAGCAACGTGCTGTCCACCCCCCCGGAGTAAGCCACCAGAACAGAGCCCATCTCCCGCAGGATCTTTCTGGCCTCTTCCAGCTTCTTCTTTAACGGCCCTGCCAAACCATCGGTTATTCCCCGGTCGGTTGACCAATTTTTTTCGGTGTTTTCCATTTTCCTTTATTCCCGTCTATCCCACGGATCCGAACAAACCCGTGCTTAAGTATCTTTCTCCCGTATCTGGAAGCACGACCACTACAACTTTCCCACTCCCCAGATCCCTGGCCACCTGGAGGGCACCGTAGGCCGCTGCCCCGGAAGAAATGCCTACCAGCATTCCTTCTTCCCGAGCGATGCGCCTGGCTGTTTCCGCAGCTTCTTCATCCTGGACGGTGATGATCTGGTCAATCACCCCCCTGTTTAACACATCGGGAACGAATCCGGCGCCGATTCCCTGAATTTTGTGAGGTCCGGGATTACCCCCGGATAGGACCGGGGAACGGGCCGGTTCCACAGCTACAATTTTTACCCGGGTTAGTTTTTTCTTGAGAACTTCCCCTACTCCGGTGATCGTGCCTCCTGTCCCTACACCTGCCACGAAAGCATCGATCTTGCCGTCGAGCTGAGAAAGGATTTCCTGGGCCGTGGTTTCCCGGTGGATTTGAGGATTTTCCGGATTTTTAAACTGCTGGGGCATAAAAAAATCTTCGTTATTATGAACCAGCTCTTCGGCCCGCCTGATGGCTCCGCGCATTCCTTCGTTGCCGGGGGTTAACTCCAGCTCTGCTCCATAGGCCGCTAAAAGGATCCGCCGTTCTATGCTCATCGTTTCCGGCATGGTCAGAATGAGCCTATAACCTTTGACCGCGCATACCATGGCCAGCCCAATTCCGGTATTGCCGCTGGTCGGCTCGACGATCGTAGTCCCTTTACGAACTCTCCCTTCCTTTTCCGCGGCCTCTATCATGGCCAGGCAAATGCGGTCTTTTACCGAACCGCCAGGATTAAAGCACTCAAGTTTAGCCCAAACTGCGGCATCTTGCTTCTGCGGCAACCGCCTAAGCTGCAGTATCGGCGTTGAGCCAATCAAATCCAGGGCACTCTCGGCTCTGCGCATGCTTTCCCCCATTCCTTTATTTGATTACCCGAAATTATACTGATACTAATAAGGTTTTGTCAAAAAATATTCCACCATAACGGTTGGAATAACGTTTCCCCTTATAGCTTACTTATTTCCTTTGATTTGGGCGGAGAAAAAAATTGCTCCTCTTCACGCCACTCTAATCATGGGCAAGTCGGAAAGGAGATGAGTCCGCCTTAGGCGGGGCCTTGTGCTCCCGAGAGATTCCCCCTCCCGTCCGGGCCTGGTCCTGCCCATCATTCTGAAATCATGAACGAAAATCAAAAGTGAATGGGGCAAGGGAGAGAAAAGGCTTGACTTTCCGGCTGGCCTTCCTCTATGAATAATATGAGAAAAATATCTACCTGCGAATACGGCAAAACGTGCATCGGGCAGAGCTAAACAAGGATCAAAGATTGAAACTGAAACAGACGGCGGTCAAG
>JASEHN010000471.1 GCA_030018715.1 Thermodesulfobacteriota bacterium
TATTTTTTTAAAACTTAATTTTTCTCTTGACAGGAGGAATATAGGATGTCCCCTAAACCGCCCCGGCATCCCGATGGAGACCCCTGGACGCAGGCAGCCCTCCGAGCGATTGCGGCGGCAATTATCGACCTATACGACAAGACCTGTTTCGGCTGCGGTGCCGCCGATCGTGAACTTCACATCGACCACGTCCTTCCACAAAGCAAAGGAGGAGACGCTGCCTTCCGGAACCTACAGCCCCTCTGCGAAGGTTGTGGTAACGAAAAAGGCGATAGCATACCCGACGAGGTCAAGGTTTTCTCGGACATCTACTTCTGCCCCTACCCGTCAGACGGCTATGAGGGCCTCTTTTGGTGAGTCAGTGCGATCAATAAAAAAGTCCTGGCATTGCTACCAAGGCTTTGTGCATCGAGCGGCGGTTCGGGGCTTGCGGCGGGTTTCCAAATTAGCGTCATTTGATGCTGATTATGGGCGGTGCCGGATTGCTGTTGAAATCCCCTCGCCAATCGGTTATAATTACACTTAAATACGTGAGGAGAGTGGACGATGGGAAAATGGAAAGGAATTATGATTTCTGGATTCTTGGAGATACCGGTTACCGTAACCTATAATTCCCCTTCTGTTGGATTGTGCGACTGGTTTGGCAGCGGCGTAACAGACAAGTATTGGCCCATGAACCAGCCTCAGTTTGAAACAAACATTGGAACAGTGCTGATTGTGAATCAAGCCATCCGGTCGGGCAGCGGACATTACATCGATTTCAAGGGAAATGGAAAGCCGAAGGGGCCATTATCCGAAGCCATGGGCATAAACTAAACGAAGTCACAAAAGGTGGCAAGCGCTTTTCGGCGGGTTCAACAGCTTTCCGGTGCTGCCGGTGTCATAATGGTGTCAAACACAATCTGCATTTAAAGACACTGGCGAGGGGTTCAGCGTCCACACAGTGGACATAAGACTTTAAAACCTAAGTAAAACAACCCCCTATCAATTTGATATTGACGCCCTCACATACCGGAGGTCGGAGGTTCAATTCCTCTACCGCCTACCACATTAATCGAGGGGGTTACAGATTTTAGGCTGTAACCCCTTTTTAGTAAGAAGACCCCTTTAAGATACGGAGGAGGGGAGGCGGACAATGGGGATAGGGGACGTGGGGACAGGGGATGTTCGTGCAGAACATGCTTAGCTCTTTACTTGCTCCCTTAAGCTATTTCCGCTTCATTCAATAACTTTTTCCACAAAGGGGCCACGTCTAATGTTTTGGCCCAAAGCTCAAGATACTCCATGTCCAATTCCCCACGCTGGACTTCATACACTCGAAGGGCGTCGGTAAATTGTTTTTCGCTTCCCCCGGAAAGTTTGGCCCATCTCAATTTGGCCAGGATGGTATCCTCCGGACTTGATACATGCATTTCCAACCCCAATAATATTTCTTTATACCGCCGGGAAAAACGTGACTGGTCAAAAGGATCGTTAGTCAGCAGCCAAAAATCAAATTTCCCGCCTTCTTTTAAATCAATCAGATTGAACATGCCCCGCCGGTCAACAGCTTCAAGAATGCTTTCTTTATAATCTTCTTTAATAATTCCTGTTGTGACATTTATCGAGGCGTTTCAGGAATATTCTTTTTAGATCCTCAGCAGAGGAAGTGGGAAATCTGTTACGTAAGCCATGAAGAAATAGCTCCCTGGTAAACTCGGTCAGCTCAAAGGCTTTTAGCAATTTTTGTTCAGGCGACATTTGGCGCAGTACCCGAAGGTACATCCTATGGTTGGGGTTTTTCTTGATGTCCATGGCCTCGGAGCCCTCCTCAAAGCAATGTCCGGTCCAGACTACGGTACTGGATGGCTTCGGAGATGTGCGGGGCAGTGATGTTTTCCACCCCTTCCAGATCAGCGATGGTGCGGGCGATCTTGAGGATGCGCGTGTAGGCGCGGGCGGAAAGACCGAGTTTGTCGATGGCCTGTTCCAGGAGGGCTTTAGAGTCCTCCCCGATCTGGCAATATTTTTTCAAGTATCTGGAGGTCATCTGGGCGTTACAATATATGCGCTTGCCGTCAAAGCGCCCACGCTGGATCTCCCTTGCCCGGTTGACGCGCACTTTGATGGCCGCGGAATCTTCTCCAGTGTTTTCTCCGGTGAGGTCCCGATAGCGGACCGCCGGAACTTCGATGTGGATGTCGATGCGGTCCATCAATGGGCCGGAGATCTTGGACCGGTAGCGTAGAACCTGAGGCAGAATGCAAGTGCATTCCCGGTTGGGGTCGGTATAAAAACCACAGGGGCAGGGATTCATCGCGGCCACGAGCATGAAAGAAGAGGGGAAGGTAAGGGAAGAAAGGGCCCGGGAGATGGTCACCTTACCGTCTTCCAGCGGCTGGCGCAGGACTTCCAGGACATTCTTTTTAAACTCCGGCAGTTCATCCAAAAAGAGAACACCGTTATGCGCAAGGCTCACCTCTCCCGGCCTGGGAATGTGGCTCCCTCCGATGAGGCCGGCGTCGGAAATCGTATGGTGAGGGGAGCGGAAAGGACGCGTAGCAACCAAGGCGCTGTGGGGTGGAAGCAGGCCCAAGACACTGTAAATTCTGGTTACTTCGATGGACTCGGCGAACGAGAGATCGGGAAGAACCGTTGAGATTCGTTTGGCCAGCATGGTTTTGCCCGCCCCGGGCGGGCCGATCATGATGAGGTTATGTCCACCGGCTGCGGCGATCTCCATGGCCCGTTTAACGTGCTCCTGGCCTTTGACTTCGTTGAAGTCTTCGGCGTAATGCATATCCCGGCTAAAGATTTCCTGGAGGTCCACAAAGGTAGGAAGGATCGTCTTTTGGCCGTTTAAAAAATCTACCACCTGGGAAAGGACGTCCACCCCCAAAACTTCTATTCCCTGAACCACAGCCGCTTCCTCAGCGTTTTCTTTGGGAAGAAGAACCCCGCGTTTGCCGTTACTCTTTGCCGCCATGGCCAAGGAGAGGGCGCCACGGATGGATTTAACCCGCCCGTCAAGGGAAAGTTCTCCGAGAAGGAGATATTCATCCAGAAGTCTGGGAGAGACGATTTCGAGGGCAGTGAGGATGCCCACGGCAATGGGCAGGTCAAAGCCGGCGCCTTCTTTCTTCACATCTGCAGGAGCGAGATTGACGGTGATGCGTTTGGGCGGAAAGTCATAGCCGGAATTCTTGATGGCCGACTTCACCCGTTCCTTCGATTCTTTGACCGCCCCATCCGGAAGCCCCACCGTGGCAAAAACAGGGAGGCCTTGAGCAATATCAACTTC
>JASEHN010000472.1 GCA_030018715.1 Thermodesulfobacteriota bacterium
ATGAGTCCATAATTGACCAGACATATTTTCCCAAAATCTCCCCTCACCCCTCTTTGCCCTCCGGGCCAGAGGCCCTATGGGCTGGAGGCCAAATAGGGGAATTCCTCCCTTTTTTAAAGGGAGGGCAGGAGGGATTTAATCTTCAGTGTCTATACAATTATGGCCTGACTAATAAAATGACCAAACTTGAGCATTCAAAGAATACTTCCCCAAACCACGTTCGTTCTTTTAAGAGAAATCGGAAGACCCTGTGGATGGCCATTGGTATAACCGGCAGCGTGATGATCCTCGAGGTCGCCGGGGGATTGCTTTCCAATTCCCTGGCGCTTTTAAGCGACGCCGGCCACATGCTGGCCGATGTGATGTCCCTGCTTTTGAGTCTGATGGCCCTGCGCTTGACCATGCGCCCTCCATCACTCACCAAGACCTTCGGGCTTTACCGGACGGAAATCCTGGCTGCCCTGATCAACGGCACGACCTTAATCCTGATTGCCCTGTATATTCTATACGAAGCCTACCAGCGTTTCGGCGCGCCGGAAGCCGTGGAAAGCCGCACCATGCTCCTGATCGCTACAATCGGTCTGGCGGCAAACGGAGCTGCGGCCTTAGCGATGAAGCGCACGAGTAAAGAGAGCCTGAACATCCGGGGAGCCTACCTGCATATCCTGGGAGACGCCCTGTCATCTCTGGGGGTCATTGCCGGTGGGCTGATCATCTATTTTACTGGCTGGTTCGTTGTGGACCCAATCATCAGCGCGGGGATTTGCTTAGTGATTTTGCGCGGAGCTTTTATGCTGGTCAAAGATTCGGTAAACATCCTGCTGGAGGCTGTGCCCAAAGACGTCGACCTCGAAGAAGTTCAAAGAGCGCTCAAGTCGATCCCCGGGGTGAAGGATTTACACCACGTGCATCTATGGACCATTACTTCGGGCATTCACGCCTTAAGCGCCCATGTCCTGGTGGGCGACATCCAGATGAGCCGGACAGGACAAATCCTTCAGGAGATTAACCAGCTCTTGCTGAATAGGTTTCGGATTCCCCACACCACTATTCAATTCGAATGCGAGAATTGCCAGGAAGGTTTTTCCTGCAATATGGGGCGGGAAGAATAAAAAAAATATTAAAGAGGAGGGAGGAACAGGCATGTTCAATAACTTTAAAGGAAAGGAGAAAGCACGTGTGGCGGTCTGATCAGATTGAATTTATAGAGTTTTCGATTCGCGGAAAGGAATATGATGTCAAGTTTTTTGGAGTCTATGCGGTCAAACCCCCGATGATGGATAGCCCCTACTGGGAGATTGAGTTTGACGATGGCACGAAAATGGTGACGACGGATCCCATTACCATACGTTTTGGGAAAAAGAAAATGAGATAAATATTACTGCAATTCTTAAGAAAAAAACATAAAATAATGGAGAGGATCAATATGGTTAAAAAAGGGAAGGCATACGGAAAAATTACGAAACGGGTAAGGCTTTTCATTTCATTAGATCCGCAAAGGGTTATCGAGGGGACGGTAACCCTTCCGAGTCCGAAAGCTCGCTTATCGGATTTGCTGAATGACGAACGGGCCTACCTGGCGATCCAGGATGTTACTGTTCCGGAAGGATGGCTGGACATAGCAAATTTTGTTTTGCTGAGTAAGAAGGAAATTAAAGCTATCGTCGAAGTGAAATGAATCCTTTCATCCTTCCTGGCAGAGGCGTTCCCAGAGTTTCAGGTATTCTTCTTTGGCATAGATCGCCCGGTAACCCCCTTTGATGGAAAGACCATCAAAGGCGCCGTTCCAAAGCAGGTCCACAACAGTTAAAGCTAAACCTTTGGCCGATTCCACATAAGCCAGACGGGGGTCGCAGACGGTGAATCCTTCTGTATGCAGATTCCCTTTTCCGGCTTTGACAAATGGCTGGAGAGCGGGCATCAGGTGAGATATGTCTCCCAGGTCTGAGGAAGCTGTCTGGTGCCCGGTTTGCCCGATGGCCTCCGTTCCCAGAAGAGCAGCCATATTGGCGGCGAAAAGGTGATCCAGGCGGTCATCTTTCAGACAGGGCAGGTAGCCGGGGAGATCGGTGATTTCCACCTCGGCCCCTATGGCCATGGCCCCGGCCCTGAGGGCCCGGTTGACTTTCTTGTTGGCATCCTGCATCGCTTCCACGCTCCGGCCGCGCACAAAAGTCTCAATACGCACGTCTGCCGGAACTACATTTACCAGGTCGCCCCCGCGGGTGATGATGGGATGGACGCGGACACAGTCTTCATCGCGGAACGTCTCCCGCTGGGCATGAATCCCCATCATCCCTAACATGGCTGCGTTCAGGGCGTTGATTCCTAAATGGGGAGCTCCGCCAGCATGGGATTCTTTGCCTTTGTAGCGGATAAATTTAGCCAGGCAGCCGTTCATCGTAGCCCCTGTGAAAATTTTCTTGACCGGGTCGGCTTCATTAAGATGAAACATCAAAACCATATCCACGCCGTCCATTAAACCCAGGCGGATAAACTCCTGTTTCCCGGCCAGAAAAACGATTCGGCCTTCCTGGCGCAGCCTATTCCGGTACTCCAGCTCCACCAGCTCTTCGGCCGGAACAGCCATCAGGGATACGTCTCCGTCGAGTTCGGCCATCACCCCCGAATCCAAAAGACCCATGCCCGCCCCGAGCATTCCGGCTATACTGGCGTTATGGCCGCAGGCATGAGCAGCTCCGGTCTGCGGGTCGGCAAAAGGATGCGCAGGGATGAGAATGGAGTCCAGTTCTCCCATGATGGCCAGGTGCATTTTTTTAGACCTTCCCGGGAGATGGGCTTTGACTCCGGTAAGGGCCAGCCCTTTCTGATATGACAGATGCAGCGAGCGAAATTTATCTTCCACCAGGGCGGCGGTTTTCAGCTCCTTAAACCCCAGTTCCGGGTGGCGCAGGATGGTTTCCCCGATTTGGCGAAGTTCTTCCGCCCGTTTATCAATCGCTTCTATGACTCTGCTTTTCAAATCTTCTTTTGTCGCCATTCTCGAATCCCCTCTCTTCTTTTATTTCTAAAAATTACTCCCGTTGAGCTTGCTTAGCGCTTGATTGCAGAAATTCTAATACTTTCCCACGCCCAGGAGCCAGGGCGCTTCGCTTGACATCCTAAGGCGGTGATTTTTCCGTAAATGCAATAACGCTTTATTAGTCAGCCCATAATTATATAGACATCGGAGACTAAATCCCTCCTTCCCTCCCTTTACAAAAGGGAGGAATTCCCCTATTTGGCCTCCAGCCCATAGGGCCTCTGGCCCGGAG